>JANYFF010000542.1 GCA_025362825.1 Polaromonas sp.
AGCACGGCTTCGGGCTGGTTGAGGTAGGCCTGAGGCGCGATGACCTTTGCAATCAGCTCGCGGTTTTTCGGGTCGCGCGCCATGGCGGCCGCCGTCAGCACAGAGCGGTACAGCGCCGCAAAAGTGTTGGGGTTTTTCTGGATGAACTCGGTGCTGGTGCCAAAGGCGCAGCAGGGATGGCCGTTCCAGATGTCCTTGGTCAGCAGGTGGATGAAGCCTACTTCTTCATAGACGGCGCGTTGGTTGAACGGATCGGGCCCCAGTAAGCCGTCGATGTTGCCGGCGCGCAGGTTGGCCACCATCTCCGCCGGTGGCACGACGCGCAGCTGCACGTCGGTGTCGGGGTTGATGCCGGCTTCAGCAAGGTAGTAGCGCAGCAGGAAGTTATGCATCGAATATTCAAATGGAATGGCGAACTTGAAGCCCTTCCAGTTCTTCGGGTCGCGGTTGTCCTTGTGCTTGAGCGCCAGCGTGATGGCCTGGCCATTGATGTTCTGGATGGTGGCCACGTTCATGGGCGTGGCGTTGGAACCGAGACCCATCGAAATGGCCAGCGGCATCGGCGAAAGGAAGTGTGTGGCGTCATATTCCTTGTTGATCATCTTGTCGCGTATCAGCGCCCAGCCGGCTGTCTTGGTAACTTCAACATTCAGGCCCTGTTGTTTGTAAAAACCCAGTGGGTGCGCCATGATGAGTGGCGTGGCGCAGGTGATGGGGATGAAACCGATCTTCAGGTTGGTTTTTTCAAGCTTTCCTTTTTCCTGCGCCATGGCCTGCATGCTGGCCACCGGCAGCAGGCTGGAAATCGCCGCCATCGCCGTACCCTTGCCTACCGCGCGCAAAAAGCGCCGGCGCACTTCATCCTGAGGAAAGATAGCCTTGACCAGTGTTGCTTCAATGAATTCGTTTGAATAGGCCTCGAACTCGTTGCTCAGGCTGCGGCGGCGCAACTCGATGGCCGCGCTGTCGGCAGCCACTGCGGCGTGGTGGTCGGCGGCGTTGTGGTCCTTGCCGCAGCTGCATTTGAGCATCAGAGGCTGGTCGGCGTCGTAGGGAGAAAAGAATTCAGACATGGCGCGCACCTTTCAATTGAAGATGCAAAACTCATGCAAGCAGTGGGCCACTTTGCCGCCTGCTAGGTCCACAATTGAAGCGCCACCCGCATATGGCGGGGTGTTCAATGACGGCTTGTAGTGCCTGCCCTACAAATTGGGCGACCTTGCATGCCGCTCGGCATACAAAGCCAGTTCGACGTCGTTTTTGGCACCGGTTTTTTCAAGGATACGCAGCCTATAGGTGCTGACCGTGTTGGACGCCAGGCCCAGTTGCGCACCAATTTCGCCCACGGTTTGGCCGGCAGTGAGCAGGCGAAACACCTGGTGCTCGCGGTGCGACAGCGATTCGGTGGCGTTTTTTGTTGTGCTGTTGCCTGCACTTCCGGATATGGCGCTCGCCAGGGCTTCAGCCGTGACGGCCGATACATACACACCGCCGCCAGCCACCTTGCGAACGGCCGCAATCATGTCGTCAGGGTGGGCGCTTTTGTTCAGGTAGCCAGCAGCGCCCAGCTTGATGCAGCGCACGGCGTATTGTTTTTCGGGGTAGGTGCTAAGCATCAGCACGGGCAACAGAGGCCAGCGTTTTCTGAGGGCCTGCAGCACGTCCATGCCGTCGCGCCCGGGCAGGGCAATGTCGAGCAGCACCGCAGCCAGGCCCTCATGCCCGCCCAGGTCGTCGATGCGCTGCAAAATCTCCGGCCCGGTCTCGGCTTCGGCTACCACTTCGACCTCTGGCGCATCGGCCAGCACCTGCTTGAGGCCTTCACGCACGATGCGATGGTCGTCACCGATCAGGATTTTTACAGGTTTCGTCATTGCTATGTTTTTGGCAGCTGTATGTGCAGGTAAAACGCCGACCCCAGCCCTTTTTTGCTTGTAATTTCAATGCTGCCGCCCAGATGCAGAGCGCGTTCACGCATGCCCATGATGCCGTAAGCGTCAGCGGCTTCAAAGGCTGCGGGGTCGGCGCCCTGGCCGTTGTCTTGCACTCTGATGCTGATGTCTGCGGGTGTGGCCATGATGGTGATAGCCACCTTGGTAGCCCTTGCATGGCGGCCGACATTGCTGAGCATTTCCTGGAAGATGCGGAACACGCCAATCGCAGCGTGCTCTGGCAGCGGCGCTGCGTTCGCAGTAACCAATTGCCAGTCAAGCTCAAGCTCGGCCGACTGTACAAACTCATGCGCCTGCCAATCGAGTGCGGCCCACAGCCCTTGGTGGTCGAGAATACTGGGGCGCAGGTCGGTGATGATGCGGCCGACGTTGTCAACAGCGGTTTCTATCTGCCAGCTCATGTTCCGGCATTTGGCCTGCATGGTGCTTCTCATGGCCTGCGCTGCATCCGAGTCGCGTTGCTGCTGTTCGCCCAGACGTTTGTCCAGCCAGCCGACGTCCATCTTCAACGCTACCAGCAGGCTGCCCAGTTCGTCGTGCACTTCGCGCGCTATGCGGGTGCGTTCGTCTTCGCGCACAGTGTGCGCGTAAGCCGACAGTTCACGCAGCTTTTGCAGGGCTTCAGACAGCTCATGGGTGCGTTCGCTGACACGCTGCTCCAGCACCGCATGGGCTTGGCGCAGCGCCGCCTCGGCTGCCCGGCGTGCCGAGATGTCAACAAAGGTGACCACGGCACCCTGCACCAGACCGGCTTCGACAATCGGGTAGGACGAGTATTCAACCGCAAACGGGCTGCCGTCCCGGCGCCAGAAATACTCGGTGTCGATGCGACAGGGCAGGGCCATGCGAAAGGCGTTGAAGATTGGGCAAAGATGCTCCGGATAGTATTCGCCCGCATGCCCACCCTCAGCGTGGGTGTGGTGCGCCAGTTCATGCATGTTTTTGCCGAGGACTTCATCGGGTGAGTAACCCAGTTGCAGCGCGCCGGCGCGGTTGATGAAGGTGCAGCAGCCGAACATGTCGATGCCGAAAATACCCTCGCCGGTGGATTCAAGCAGCTGCGACAGCTTGTCGCGCCATACCACCTGGCCGGCACCAGGGAGGTGGGCGGGCAGCGCGTGAGTGGCGTGAAGGGCAGCTTCAGGAGGCATGGATAGAGTGTGGTGCAGTTGGCATGGGTGCGAAAATAAGAGCAAGCATCGTGCCCAACTTGGTGCTGCGGTCTGCAGGATGCTGTTCTTTTGTGTGCCAGACTGGTGCGCTGCGAGTTGGTTTTGTCCGGATGCGCCTGGAATGCCTGTAAAGTGCACTGCTTGCTTACGATCTGCCACCAGCAGGTTCTTTCCATAAGGTTTCGCGTTTGATGTCACGACCACTGCCCGGCGGAGCCTGGATTTTGACGGCCACTGCCGCTGCTGTAATGTTTGTGGCGTTTGCCCTGGCAGCCTGCAGCCCGGCTTTCAACTGGCGCGAAGTACGGCCCGACAACAGCGGGCTCAGCCTGCTGTTTCCCTGCAAGCCTGAAAAAGCAGAAAAGATGGTGCCGCTGGGCGGGCCGCCCACCAATCTGGTGCTGCTTGGCTGTGACACGGGCGGCGCAACCTTTGCCGTGGCCATGGCCGAGATGGGCGATATCGCGAAGGTCCCCGCAGTGCTGACGCAATGGCAAAACCTGACCCTGGCCAACATGAAGGCGCCGCTGATACCGGCTGCTGCGGCAAGTGCGCTCTCCGCGCAGGCTGTGCACGCCGTGTTACCCACGCAGCGGATCCTGATCAAGGTTCCGGGTGCTGACCTGTTGTCGCCGCCCGTGTTACTGAAGGCCAGTGGGCAGCGGCCTGATGGCGCTGGCGTGACAGGGCATGCCGCTTATTTTTCGCGGGGCACGCAGGTCTTTCAGGTGGTACTGTATGCCGACAAAGTTCAGCCTGAAGTGAGTGAGACATTCTTCTCCAGCCTGAAATTTGAATAAGTTTTGAAGCAATACGAGCTTCTCATGACGCAGTCTTCCGACCTGCGAAGCCGGCGATGACAGCCGTACAAACCGGGCCTGCTTGCCATGTCCTGCTCGGCAGAAAAGCCGGCGTGATCGTATTCCTGGCGTTTGCAGCGGCGTATTTCTGCTCGGCCCTTGTGCGTGCCATCACCGCAACCCTGTCGCCCGTGCTGACGCAGGAGTTTTCGCTGCAGGCGCGCGACCTGGGTTTGCTGGCGGGGGGCTACTTTCTGGGCTTTGCCGCGATCCAGCTGCCCTTGGGTAAATGGCTAGACCGGCACGGCCCAAAGATCGTGATTCTGTGCTTTCTTGCCGTGGCAGTGTTGGGTTGCCTGGCTTTTTCAGTCGCCAGCAATTTCGCCTGGCTGCTGGCGGCGCGTTTGCTGGTGGGCATGGGTGTGGGCGCCTGCCTGATGGCCCCGCTGACCGGCTATCGGCGCTGGTTTGACGCCGTGACGCAGTTGCGTGCCAACTCGTGGATGTTGATGACCGGCTCGCTGGGCATGCTGTCGTCCACCTTGCCGGTGCAGTGGTTGCTGCCCTTGCTGGGGTGGCGTCCGCTATTTTGGATCCTCGCTGCACTCATCCTTCTGTCGATGGGGGCCATCGCCTGGGTCACACCCGCATGGCCAGTTTATGTAGCCCCCACGCTTGTCGCCGCGCGTACTGCTCTGCCTCCCGAGGGGGCTGAACTTGCTCGGGGTGGCCCGTCGCTGCATTCGGTTGTGCCCGCTCCAACCACTTCGCCAAACGGGCAGGATTCCAACAGCTACGCAGAAATCTGGCAAAGCCGCTATTTCCGCAAGATGCTGCCACTGGCGGTTTTCAACTACGGCGGCATGGTGGCGATGCAAACCCTGTGGGCGACGCCGTGGATGATCCGGGTGGCCGGCTACACACCACTGGAGGCTGCCAAGGGACTTTTTTATATCAACGCCACCATGCTGGTGACCTTCTGGAGCTGGGGCATGGTCAATCCCTGGCTGGCGCGCAACGGCTGGAATGCCACCCGTCTGATCGGTTGGGGCGTGCCCGTCAGCCTGTTGGTGCTAGTAGCCAACATTTATGGCGGCGCATCCACCGGCTGGGGCGGCTGGGCGCTGTTTTGTATGAGTTCCAGTGCCCTGGGATTGGCGCAACCAGCCATCGGCATGGCCTTTCGTCCGGCGATGGCGGGTCGCGCGCTGTCGGCCTATAACCTGGGCATATTCGGCGGTGTGTTTATCGTGCAATGGGGCTTAGGCCTGCTGATCGATGGGTTTGCGGCTGCCGGGCTGGGCCAGGTCGCCAGCTTTCAGGCAGCAATGCTGGTGTTTTTGTGTTGTTGTATAGCCTCATACGGCTATTTCGTACACGTGAAAGCTGATAATTTGCAGACTGGAAACAGCAGTTGACGGCTTGTTCCCTTTTAATGGTTGTGGGGGCACCTTGCTCCTTGCAAAACTTTCAGGATTTCCAGGTTCAATGAACGGCATCTTCATCATCGCCCACGCGCCGCTGGCTTCTGCTTTCAGGCAGTGCGTGCTGCACGTCTTTCCAGATAATTCCGCAGGTGTGGTGGCGCTGGATGTGCAGCCCAACATGCCGCCCGAAGAAACCTTGGCCCAGGCCCGCATCATGTTTGAGCGGTTGGGCACATCGCATGCGTTGGTGCTGGTGGATGTGTTCGGCGCCACGCCGTGCAATGTTGCACAAAAGCTCGTTGACGGCGTGAACTCCAGGCTGGTCACTGGCATCAACCTGCCCATGCTGCTGCGCACCGTCTCTTACCGGCATGAGCCGCTGGATGCGCTGGTGGCACGCGCTCTGGCCGGCGCCACCCAGGGCGTCATGCAAATCGCCATCACTGCTCCGCAAAATCAGGCAAAAAGAAAACATGATCCAGACCAGCACGAACATCAGCAATAAGCTCGGCCTTCACGCCCGCGCGTCAGCCAAACTCACCAAACTCGCCGGCAG
>JANYFF010000552.1 GCA_025362825.1 Polaromonas sp.
GGCAATAGGTCTCCAGCAGCACCCGCCCGCCATTGACATCCTGGGGGTCTACTGACGGCCGTATGCCCAGGTTGGCGACTCCCGGCAGACTCTGGTCTGACAGCCCGTGCACGCGGACGGCAAAAATCCCGCTGGCGGCCGGGTTCCAGTGTGAAAACCGCAGGTTAAGGGTGCGAAACCCCAACTCACGCCCGAGTTTTCGACCGTGTACGACATGGCCTGAAATGCTGTAGGGCCGGCCCAGCAGGCTGGCGGCGCGCTGCATCTGGCCGGCCGCCAGCGCGGCGCGGACGGCAGAGCTCGACACCCGCGTACTCTGCACTTCGTAGCTGTTCATGCGAGCGACATCAAAGCCGAGTTGCTGTCCGGTGGCGTCCAGCATGGCGTAGTCACCGGCGCGTTTGGCACCGAAACGGAAGTCATCGCCAACCAGCACATAACGGGCACCAAGGCCGCGCACCAGCACTTCCTGGATGAATGCCTCGGGCGTCAGCGAGGACAGGCGCGCATCGAAAGGCAGCACCACACACTGGTCTATGCCGCAGCTTGCCAGCTCTGTCAGCTTGTCCCGCAGGGTGGCGATGCGGGCTGGCGCCAGCTCCGGTTTGCGGGCCATGGCGGCAAAATAATCGCGCGGATGGGGCTCAAAGGTCAGCACGCAGCTGGGCACCCCCCGATGCTGTGCTTCATTTTTGAGCAGGGCCAGCATGGCCTGGTGGCCCCTGTGCACACCGTCAAAATTGCCAATGGTGAGGGCGCATTCAGATGCCAGCTGAGGGTGGCGGTAACCGCGAAAAACTTTCATGCCTGCAATTATCGTTTTTATAGCGCCCACTGCCGGGTAATACTGCGCGTCAGGCTGTTTGTCATGATTTCCCTGTATATTGGAGCTTCAGCCAGCCACAGCGTTTCCATTTTCATGGAGGTCCGTTTTGAAGGTCTTGAAGCTCTCAGCCCAGGGGTTGCCGCAATCGTGGATCAGCCTTGAAGAAGCCGTGTTGCACTATGCGGCCGATGAAGTGCGCTGGGAGATGGGCGCGCATGTAGCCACTTTTCATGGTGGCCACAATGCCGTGACGGGCGACCAGTCGATCATCACCGTCAACAGCATCATCGGGACCAAGGGCGTTCCCAATATCAGCCCCTTTGACCTGAAGCCCGGCCTCACCAACGGCAAGCTGTTTGCGCGGGACCGCAATGTCTGCGCCTACTGCGGCGAGCATTTTCATGAGGAAGAGCTGACACGTGAACACATCGTGCCTTTCGCCCAAAAAGGTGTCGATACCTGGATGAATGTGGTCACTGCCTGTCGCGCCTGCAACCACCGCAAAAGCAGCCGCACGCCGGAGCAGGCGCACATGCCGCTGCTGTACACGCCCTATATCCCAAGCCTGTGGGAAGACTTTATTTTGCGCAACCGCCGCATCCTGGCGGACCAGATGGAGTTTTTGATGGCGCATGTGCCCAAGAACTCGCGGTTGCTGGTTTAAAACTGCAGACGCAGGCGACTGAACGCGATGACCAACGGCGGGGTGCTTTCCCGCTTAATAGGTTAACTCAAGCATCACCATGTGATTTTGTGCCGCAGGCCATGTCTGGCCGGTGACTTTTTCACCATTGAACTCGGCTGAAACCGGCCGCAGGCCCTCACCGGTCAGGTGGAGTTTTGCGCTTGAAACGCCAGCGCCGGTAGGGGGGACACCCGGCAAGGTGTTTTTGCCGTCAAACCGCATGTTGTCCCGCACGGCATCGAAATATCCCCGGGGCCTGGTCATGATGATGGTCGATTTGGCACCTTTGTCGGCTTCAGCCAGCCGCTCGGCACGCATGTTCAGGATGCTGCTGGAGCGCGGAAACGGACTGCGGTAGATGTGTGTTGTGGCGTATCCGGGTGCGTTGATCACAAACTCATATTGAACGGCGGCCTGCGCATTGAAAGGGCCCCAAATTCCGTCGCTGCCTACGGTCTTGGTGTACACCGCATCGCCCAGCCGCTCGCCCGTCACGGCGCTGGTGGCATAGACCGCCAGTTGGGCACCCGCCAGTGGCAGGTTGTTGGAATAGGTGCCCGATTCCGGATCGGCAGGATTGAGCCCCAGCCCGACAAGCTTGCCGTTCAGCACGATGGGCGTCCCCGGTGTAATGGTGGTTAACTGCGGCGCCTTGCCGGTGATGAAGCGGTAAGCCAGCGCGAAGGCTGCCGGAGAAAAAGAGGTTTCACGGTGATCCGCACCCACGATCACGCTGTTGCTCGCGCCTTTCAGCGCGGGCCCGTCGGCAGTGATGTTGGTGGGCGTGCCTTTGGCGCCTATCCATACGCCGTCAGGCTGGGCAAATTTGTCATTGCCATCTGAGCGTACCGTCAGCCACTGCACCGGTCCGGTGACCTCATCGCCGGACAGATTTTTGGGTCCATTCAGCGCCGTCAAAAACGGCCCGGTGCCGGCGAATTCGTTGCCTTCACGATAGCCCTTGATGGCCCAGACGCCATGGTTGGGCGCACCGCCCAGAATGGCATGGCTGACGCGCTCGCTGCCGCCGCCGTTCTGGATGTAGTTGCGGATGGCATAGCCCCCGCGGGAATTGCTCACCAGCACCACCTTGCGCGCGCCGGTGGCCTGGATCACTTTTTCAACTTCCGCTTTGAGCAGCGCCATCTGCTCTGTCGTCGAAGTGCGCCCTGGCTGCGCTTGGGTGTCAACGTCACGCGCCAGGGGATAGGGTATGTCCATCGCGTGCAGGCGGTTTGCCGGCCAGCCGTTGGACTCAAAACGCCAGACCGTCGTCTGCCAGAGCGCAGCCGTGTCACCGTTGCCGTGAACAAAGATGATGGGCGGATGCTCGTCCGGCGTGGGTACCGTTGCGCAGGCGGCCAGCAGGAGGCTGCTGGCAAGGACTGAAATGAGGCCGCGGCGTGAGGTCATGTTCGGTTCCCGATGATGCTTCGCACATGCCGCGCAGCCGCCTCAGCGTGTCAACACGGCAGTTTCCAGTGGGTCAGGCGAAAACGCCTGCGGTGTCCTGCATCTGGCTTGAAACTGTGCCCAGGTGGTGCAGGCTGTCGCCAAAAGTCATTTCGAGCTGCGTCAGCTTCTTGAAGTAATGGCTCACGATGTACTCGTCGGTCACGCCGATGCCGCCATGCAACTGCACCGCTTGCTGACCGACAAAGCGCATCGACGTGCCCAACTGGTACTTGGCGCGTGCCATCGCCCGTGTGCGCTCTTCAGCAGGCGCGTTGAGCTTGAGGGAGGCGTAATAGCTCATGGACCGTGCCAGTTCGAGCTGCATCTTCATGTCGGCGACGCGGTGGCGCAGCGCCTGGAAGCTGCTGATGACCACGCCAAACTGCTTGCGGGTGTTCATGTATTCGACGGTGATGGCCAGTGCTTTGTCCATCACGCCCACAGCCTCGGCGCAGGTAGCTGCAATGCCGATGTCGACCGCGTGCGTGAGTGCAGTCAGGCCGTCCAGCGTGACCAATGTGGCGGGGGCGTCCTTGAAAACGACTTCGGCAGCGCGCGATCCGTCCTGCGTGAGGTAGCCCTGGGTGCTGACCCCTGCGGCGCTGCGCTCCACTAGAAACAGCGCCAGCTTGCCATCGGCCATCGCCGGCACCAAAAAGGCATCGGCTTGATCACCGGCTGCTACTATGCTTTTTGTAGCATCGAGTGTCCATTTGCCCTCGGCTGCAGCCGCTTTTGCCTTGCAAACAGCGATGTTGTAGCGGGCGGCGCGCTCCTGGTATGCCAGCACCACCAGGCTTTCGCCGGATGCAATTTTTGGCAACCATGCCGCCTTGACGTCTGCCGGCGCATAGCCCGAAAGCACGCCGCTGGTGACCAGTGTTTGCGCCAGTGGCTCCATCACCATCCCGCGCCCCAGCTCTTCCATCACGACCATGCCCTCAATCGGGCCCATGCCCATGCCGCCGTCGTCTTCGGAAATATAAAGGCCTGCAAGACCGAGTTCGGCAAGTTCCCCATAGGCTTCGCGGGCGAAGCCGCCTGCTTTGGTGATACTGCGGCGGCGCTCGAAGGCATAGCCTTTTTCAACCCACTTGCGGGTCGCGTCGCGAAGTTGTTCCTGGTCGTCTGTGAAATCGAAATCCATGGTGTCTCCTAAAGAATTTTGCGAGGGTTCAGCAATTCAGCTCCGCGGGATGAAGCGCGAGGCGCACGGAGCGGAGCAACCGGAATGTACTTGGGTACATGATGATTGCGAACACCGCGCAACGACGCAATTCGCCCGAAAAATGGATTTATGGAACCTTGCTAGCCGAGTACAAACTGCGAAACAATGTTGCGCTGCACTTCGTTGCTGCCACCGTAAATCGTGGTTTTGCGCATGTTGAAATAAGTCGATGCGAGCGGCGCGCAGTGCAGGCCCGCGCCCGGGTAGTCGCCTTGCCAGCCGGCCTGCATAGCCTCTTCAATGAAGGGCAGGCTGTAGGGGCCAGCGGCCAGCATCA
>JANYFF010000558.1 GCA_025362825.1 Polaromonas sp.
CCGACAGTGGCACCTGGGGATAATGACGTCTACTATGGCGCTCTGGAGAACAGCCTCGGGACGAATCATTACCGCGGCTGGATGCTTCACTATAGTGCCGACCTGACTGTTACCAAACTGCCTAGCGCCTTCGGGTGGGATGATACGGCATCGATCGTTCCAAGCAGCCTCGTGCCGACCTATCATGGCTCGTCAAGCTATCTGCTCCTTACCAAGTACAATAACTACTCAGATCCAGGTATCAATGGCGATGGCCTCAACAAGCTGGCTCTCGTCGATCCCAATAACGCGATGGTTGATCCGATCACCGGAGTGAGCGTGATGAACACCGTGATCACAGTTCTCGGCCCGACCCCTAATGTCGGTCAAATTGGCGTTCGCGAGTGGTGTATCAACACGGCTGCGATTGATATTGTGAACGGTTGTGCCGTGGTCAATTGCGAAGACGGCAAGGTCTATCGCTGGGTCTTCGCGACCAACACGCTGACCCCTGGGCTAACTCTCGCAGCCGCGACGGGCGAAGCCTATACTCCCACCCTGATTGGCCCTGATGGCGCGGTCTATGCCATCAATAACGCGATTCTCAACTGCTGCATCGCCAGGTGCCACTGTCGGAGACGATGTACCATCATCAAGGATCTGAGCAAATGTGTTGTTACTCGGGTCCCGGAGGGCGACCCTCGAGAGAGGCGCGAGGCTCGTGCTATTCATCCGGCAGAGGTATCCGGTCCCGGAACCACCCGGGGAATTCAGGGGAACGTTGTTGACGGCGACATACACAGCCGTCCCATCATTGCTCAACGCAGGCGCACAGTTGTAAGCAACCTTTGTCGTGGTTGCGTCGCCGCTCAGAACGGTTGCGGCAACCCACGACGGTTGCCCAGTCGCTGGGATGCGGGCGAGGCCGCTACTGATGACGCCTACGCCAGGCAGTGCATTCGTCGTATTACAAATGAAGCCGAAGAATAAATTTCCGAGTTTATCACTTGTAATGGGTGTCGTGATCGTGATCGCATTATTGAAGGTCGCTGAGTTCGCTGCGTAGGCCGCATTGCCGTAGAAGGCCACCCGAGACCAAATGCCGTTGGCCGAGTCGGGAAACGTTCGGACCAAAACCGTTCCTCCGGCGGCCGGTACTACAACTGCGCGGTCTTTGGGTAGAAGCGTCATTCCGACCGAAGGGATCCAGTTGTGAGGAGGCAAGACGTAATCGGTCGCGAACGACCAGGTGGTTGTCCCCAGCGAGCCGCGGATGGCATCGACGCGAAAACCGCCCGTTGCTCCGGTTTTCACGGGCACCAAAACCGTGTTGGAACGGGTGATTAACGGAGATCCATAATGGATAAAGAGGTCGCCATTAGTGTACTGAGGCTGCAAATCGACAGGGATCGACCAGCGAATCTTTTCAGGAACTTGCGATCCATTCCCACCCAATGACGTGTGCTGAGCATCTCGTCCATAGCCCGGCCAGGCCTGGGCGAACCCCATCTGGGGCATTCCGAAGATCAGCACAATCGTGAGCGACCAGAAAAGGGGTCGTGGGTAAATAGCCACCATCCTCGTTCGATGCAAACGCATGAGTTCGTTCCCTCTGGGATGCAAATGAAGATGGGATCAGCCCAATGGCTGACGAGCGGGGAGGCAAACAACCAGACATGTGTTCGACCGGCTTATCGAGCAAAGGCAATCGTTCAATGAATTGAAAGTACAACAGCACGAAGACTTGCTGCAAGTATGAACATTCAAGATCGACAAAAAGGCGATCGTCTGTACACTGCCTATGTTGTCCAGACACCACATCCCTGAGTCAATCAAGGCAGATCGAGTCCAAGAATATGCGGATCAGCCTCAATATTGCCCGCCAGATCTTCCGCCATGGCCGAGATCTTGAGCACATCTCCTTGGGGCCGCTCCAGGTCGATCTCCCACTCCGAAAAGCCAGGTCGAACAGGATGGGCCTCTCGACCATTCACTTTGACCAAGCAAACGGAACCATTGTCGAATGTCGATCCATGAACGATGACGCGGCCAGGCTTACCAGCTCTGATCCCCAGCACCACCGTGATGGGAGCTTTGTCGTCAATGGGGTCGAGAGGGGCTGGAAATGGGGCGGGTTCTGGTCGCATCCCGTGTTCGGCGTATGTTGCCCGCTCCGTCTGGAAATATCTGAGTTTATTGTAGACCTGACGATCGTAACGCGGTTGCCAGAGGCCATAGTTGCAGAAGGCGATCGTGATGTCTTCAAACAGGCTTCCGGGTGAACTTGGGGTCAGTCCCCAATGACTGTCCCAGACGCGAAGCCCTCGCACGATGAACGGGTGCCTTGAGTCAGGCC
>JANYFF010000064.1 GCA_025362825.1 Polaromonas sp.
TCATCGAAGGAAAAACGCTGGCGCAGTGGATGCTGGACAACCCGCGGCCCAGTCTTGAAGCCGTGCGCAGCATGGTCGAGCAAATCGCCAAAGGCCTGCGCGCGTTTCACCGGCTGGAGATGTTGCACCAGGACTTGCGACCCGAAAACGTCATGATCGATCAGACAGGCACTGCCAAAATCATTGACTTTGGTTCGACCCGCGTCGCCAGCATCATGGAAGCAGCAGCCCCTGGTCAGGGTGAAAATATCCTCGGCACGGTCCAGTACACCGCCCCTGAATATTTTCTCGGTGAGGCCGGCTCAACGCAGTCAGATCTTTTCTCGCTGGGCGTCATCGCCTACCAGATGCTGTCGGGCAGGCTGCCGTACGGGGCCGAAGTCGCAAAGTCGCGGACGCTTTCTGCACAGCGCAACCTGCAATACGCGTCGGTGTTGCACGAAGACCGAGACATTCCAGCCTGGATCGACGGCGTGCTGCGCAAGGCTGTGCACCCCAACCCGGCCAAGCGCTACGAGGAATTGTCTGAATTTTTATACGACCTGCGCCATCCCAACGAAGCGTTTCTAAGCAGGACGCGCGCGCCCTTGCTGGAGCGCAACCCGGTGGCTTTCTGGAAGGGCCTGTCTCTGGCGCTGGCGCTGGCCGTTTTGGTGCTGGTGGCTCTCAGCGCCGGCGGCAGGTAGTTTCGCCGTAAATGTAAACGCAGCCTGCCTGAGTCCAAGATCGAGTTACCGGTTAACTCCCAACAAGCGCTTTCCAGTGCCGGGCGTCCACCGGCGTGATGGACAGGCGGCTACCTTTTTTCAGGACGATCATGTCCTGCAGGTCGGCCCGCTCCCGAAGCGCGGTTAGGGTGATGTTGGGTATCTTGCGAAGCACCTGCACATCCACCAGTTGCCAGCGTGGCTCTTCGGGCGTTGCTTTAGGGTCGTAGTAGTGCGAAGCCGCATCAAACTGCGTTGGGTCGGGGTAGGGCGTGGACGCCACCTGCGCGATGCCGACGATGCCCGGCTCGGCGCAACTGGAGTGGTAAAACAGCACGCCATCGCCTGGCTGCATGTCGTCACGCATGAAGTTACGCGCCTGGTGGTTGCGCACACCAACCCAGGGTACGGTGGAGTTTTTGGTTGCGAGTGCGTCATCGACCGAGCATTCGGACGGTTCGGATTTCATCAGCCAGTACTTCATGCGCTCAATTTTAGGCCTTCGTCATGCCGCCTTGCAGCGCATGGCCACCCGGTGCGAACAGGCGATCACCACCGGCAGCAGCGGCAGCAGCATCTCCGGCACCAGGTAGCCCAGCCACAGGCCAGCAGGCTCGGGCAGGCCGACCTGGCTGATCGAGATGAGGCGGCCAATGCCCGCCATCAGCACGCCTGGCGCCAGCAGGTAGACCAGCGTTCCCGGCTGGCGTGTGGTCTTCGCGGCCCACAAGTTGATATACCCGGTCGAAAAATAAATGCCGGCCATGAAGCGGTGAACATTGTCCAGCCGTGGGCCGGATGCGGGTTCGCCCAGAAACATCTGCAGCGTGCCACCGGCAATGCAGACAAACGCTGGACCGGCCAGACGCCCGAGGAATGGCGTGGGGCACGGGTGGCCCAGGCAAAGGCTGTCTCAACGACCGCCTGATCTGACGATCCTAGCTCTCTATGGGACACGCAGCACGGAAGATCGCCTACGTTGCGGTTAAACCGCCAACCCTATGATTTTTCTGAAGCTCTCGCTGCTATGCCGGCTCCAGGCCATCTTGAAGACCTCGCAGGACCCTGCAGGAGCGTGAAAAGGAATTTTTACTATCAAAAATGGCTACAGCCCTTGTTAAATGGTTCTCTAATGCTATTTATTTGATAGTAAGAAGATTAAAGCGCTCTTGAGTCATTCCCAACCGAAAGTACATATGACAGCCACCCTGAAATCAGCCGCCGACCTCGCCGCCGCAGCCAGCAAGCCCTACCCAAACGACAGCATGGACTACCGCAAGGCGCGGGTGGCGCTGCTGGCAGAAGAAATCGAACTCAGGCGCCACATCGAACGCGTGGCAGGGCTGCGCCGCGCATTGCCCATGGGTGGTGCGCCGCCTGACTACGACTTTAAAGATGAGAACGGCAAGACTGTGAAGCTGGCCGACCTGTTCGGTGACAAGGACACCCTGATCACCTACTTCTGGATGTATGGCCCACAACGCGAGAGACCTTGCCCCATGTGCACGGCGCTGCTGGGCAGCATGGACATTCCCGTGCGCGACATCACGCAACGCGTCGCCTTTGCGGTGATTGGCAGGTCGCCAGTGGAGCGGCAGCTCGCGTTCGCCCGTGAGCGCGGCTGGCGCAACCTGAAGTTTTACCAGTGTGTCGGCGATGCCTACCCAACAGACTATCGCGGCTTGGCATCCGACGGCAACGAATGGCCTGCGATGGACGTGTGGGCCAAGCGCAGTGGCAAGGTCCACCACTTCTGGGCAGGCGAGTTGGGCGGCACGCAGGACCCAGGTCAGGACCCGCGTGGCGCACCGGACCCGACGCCGTTGTGGAACATTCTGGATTTGACGCCGGCGGGGCGTGGGACGGACTGGTACCCCAAGCTGGATTACTGATCTGCTCAAATCCTTGCATCACGCCAGACCAGAAACGGATTAAGAGGCGTGCCGCGCCACCACTGGCGCTCCGGCCCGAGTTTGAAGAGGGCGAAGTGCAGGTGCGGCGCATCCGGTGAGGCGTTGCCGGTGCTGCCCACGTAACCGATCACCTGGCCCTTGCGCAGGTTTGCGCCTTCTGCGAGGCCGTCTGCATACCTGTCGAGGTGGGCATAGTAGTAAGCGTACTGGCTGCCCGGGTCAAACTGGTAAATCGTGATGCCGCCCGGCTTGCTTGAAAACAGCTTGGCCACCGTGCCATCCTCGACCGCCAGCACCGGCGTGCCACGCGCTGCCATGATGTCCAGCGCCTCGTGCGGGACGCCCGCCGCACGTGCCTGTGTGTAGGTGTCGGTGAGTTGTACGACGTTGACACCCTGAACGGGCAGGGTGAGCGCCCGGGTACGCAGCTGCGACAGGTCCGCATCGTCCGCCAGCGCAGCCAATGGCTGGGTAGCAGCTGCTGTTGGCACAGGTGGAAGTGCTTCGGCGGTTGGTGGCGGGCTGGCCTTCGGCGCTGGCTGAATAGAACCTGCGGCAATTGGCGTCTGGACCTGCGTCGAAGTTTTCATAAGGCTGCCAAATGCCACGGCTGCGGCCACGACGAGTATGGCGCCAACGGTGAAGGCTGCAGTCCGCAGCGAAGAGGTAGCGGCAACCATCGTCGATCAGGCCTTGACGTTGACCTTGAAACCGGCCTTGACCAGCGTTGACAGGCGTTCAGCATCCCAGTTGGTCATGTGGATGCAGCCATTGGTTTCAGAATGCCCGACGTTTGAAGGGTTGGGGGTGCCATGAATGCCCCAATGCGGTTTGGTCAAGCCCAGCCACATGCTGCCCACCGGGTTGTTCGGCCCAGGTGCAATGTCGACCTTCTGCGCGTCCTTGGGTGCGTTCTTCAGCAGCACGGGATTATAGGTAAAGCCAGGGTTTTTGACCTCATTTTTGATGGACATGGTGCCAACGGGCAGTGGGTCGTTCTTTTCATTGCCGATGCTGATGGGAAAGGCTGCCAATGGGCGCTTCTGACCATCGAGCACATACAGCACATGCGCTGACTTGTCGATCTGTATGGAAGCCGCTTTGGCCGGGGCGGGCCCCGCTGCCACGTTGGGCACTATGAGTTCCTTGCCGATCTCGATTGTGGCGCCGCCGTTGAGCTGCTTCAGGTAGCCAATGCTGCTGTGGAATTTTTCGGCCAGTTCCTCTTCAACCGACTCATAGACCAGCGCCTTCATCTTTGCACGCTCGTCCATGGCCGCAGGCGTTTTCTCGAAGGGGCCAGTCAGGTCCTTGTCGGTCACCGCGTAACGTATCAGCAGCGGTGCGCCATCCGAGCGCAGCGAAGTCCAGGTTTCTGCGGTCACCGTACCCGTTTCCTTCAGGCCGAGTGCTGACTGGTAAGCCCTGACGATGCGCTGCATGTTCGCGGCAAACCGGCCGTCAATTTCGCCGCAAGAGAACCATGCGCGGTCCAGCAGGATTTGTGCGCGCGCCACAGCCGGGCCCTGATTGCCGCTGCGTAGCAGGGGGTTGTCGGTGGCGTTGTTGAACGTGTCCATGTCAAACGGTTGGCTGTTGCCAGCTGCCTTGTGCATTGTTTTGCGTTGCACCGCCCAGGCGCCTGGGCTATTGACGCCGAGCCCAGTGAAGCACAGCGCAAGGACGAGCGAGCGCCGCGGCAGATTAATGGGTGACGGCGGTGTGATCGGAAGCATGGCAGAACCTTTCGTGGTGTCGCGCCAGTCTCACCCGCTTTGCGCTCTTTGGTTGTAAGAAGGCGCGCCTGCCGTTGGTCGGCTCGCGCCTTTCGGTCAGCAAGTTGAGCTGGCCATGATCAATGGTGAGTGGATCCAAATTCCGTCTAGAGGAGGGTAAGTTCTGTGTAGAAGACCCAATCAAGGGTGCTAACGTCCAAAGTCATGGTGGAGCTGCCCACACTGGCGCCGTGCAGCGGCAGTCTCTAGAGCTTTGCAACAACGATGATGAGGACTTTCATGAGACTTACGAATTCACTGGTTTCCCTGTGCACCGTCTGCGCTGCGCTGGCGTTGCCAGCCTTTGCCCAAACCGTCAAGGTGACACCGCTGGGCGGTATTGACGGCGAGTTTTGCCCACAAGACCGTGCGCTCATTTTTGAAGACCCGAACGGCACCCGCGTGCTTTACGATCCAGGTCGTACGATCGCTGGCGCAAGCGATCCGCGTTTGGGCAAAATTGACATCATCCTTGTCAGCCACATGCATGGCGACCACCTGGGCAACGCGCACAACAAGGCCCCGAACTCGGGCACCTGCGCAAACCCCGACTTGTCGGTGTCGGCCATGCCCAATTCCCTGGTCGTGAACATCGCGCTGGCCAAGAATTCAAAGATCGTCACCGGCAGTGAAATGCCGCCTTTCTTTGCGGCAAAGCTCAAGGCTAACGGCGGGAATCCTGCAAATTCAATGCTTGCGCGCTTCGGCGGTAGCGTCACCGTCGGGGGCGTACGCATTGCCACCGTCACCGCTGCGCACAGTAACGGCGTCGATCCCGAGTACATCGGCGGAGAGCTCGGAAAAGCGATGGCGGCAGCGGGGATTGCCGGTGATGTGGGTCTTGCGACAGGCTACGTGCTGCGCTTCAGCAACGGCCTTGTCACATATCTGTCAGGCGACACGGGCATCACGGCGGACCAGGAGCGCGTAGTTCGCGACTACTACCACGCGAGCCTGGCAGTCATGAACATGGGCGACGGCTTCACCACCGGGCCGGCCGAATCAGCATTCGTGATGAACGAGCTGGTGAAGCCCAACGCAGTGATCGCCTCCCATGCTAATGAGGTCGGCACGGTAGACGGCAAGGTGAGGCCCGGCAGCAAGACTGAAGCTTTTATCAAGGCCGTGAAGGTACCGGTACATGTTCCGTTGTCCGGCAAGGTCATGGAGTTCGATGGCGCAGGGAAATGCACTTCGGGGTGCTGATGGGCTCCGCTGCGCGCGATTGACGACTTGCAAGTCTGAAATGCGGGGAACCGGATGGCTGTGGGAAGCGGCAGCCGCCTTTGGACAAGGCGCTTGAGTAAGTTCGGGCTAGGCTCCCGGCTGGGCCATGGGGTACCACTCGCCGGTACCGGGGCACACGCTGGCTGGTCCGCCATTGCGCCAGACCTGTTCTTCATCTGGCATTGGCGAAGTCGATTTGTCAACGTCGAAGGCAATCTCAAGTGCTTGCGCGATCTCAATATCGTCGATGGGTAGCTCCCAGGTCAAAAAAACCTGGGAATAATCCAGGCCTGGCGGAAAGTCGGCCGTATCGAAGCCCTTGCTGCCGCGGCGGATAAGCGCGTGAGCCTGGCCAGTGTCAAAGATCACCACCGTTCCGCGGACGAGCGGAATGCGCTGGCCGGTACCCGGGAAATGCAGGTCCAGCCCTTTGTCTTCACTCAAGAACAGATTGAAAAAAGCAAAGCCGCCGTACTCCCCGCCGTCATGGTGGTACTTCGCGCCGCGGCAGGCCATCAGAGCCACGTCGCACGAGGCCAGCAAGTCCGGTATACCCAGCGTGCCCGTCCAGTCAGACGCAGCCTGCAGGCAATGCCGGTAGTCTGGCCAGCGCATGCGGGCTCGCGCAAGAGGCAAGGGCTCGACGTCGCCGGGTTCAAGTTCCAGACGCGTCGATATCTCTGTTTCCCAATCTGCAATCAACCATGCAGAGGGGGCAGGTACATCGACCGTATCGTGCAGCACGACATGGCTGACGCTTCGGCTGCGGATGGCATCGTTGCTCCAGAAAAAGGAGGTCAAGACGTCGGGCTTGCCTTGCGAGGAAGGAAGAGAGCTCATCCTTCGAAGTGTAGTCATGCGGCGGTCGCGCTCAATGTCGAAAGTCTGTAAACACTTGTCGGCCAGTGACTTTTCCATACAGTCAAGGTGTCGGTGTTACGACAAAATAACCCTTGAAGTTGGCTTACTCCCAGTTGCCCATTATCCGCAACCCTTTCGGTTCTTTGGCCGGGTGGCGCGGGGTGCAACTCAGTCCTTCAGACCCACCCTTTGCGCCGCCAGCTTTTTGGCGTACGCATCCCTGCGTTTGGCCGCCTTATCTGCTGTGTCGATGGCCATCTGGATCGCCTTGGGGCCTTTCGCTGCAGCCGCCTTTATCAATCCGAACTTGTGGGCGGCTTCTGCCTCTGCGCATTTGAAGGTGGCGAAGAGATCGGCAGGGGCAAGGGGTGACTTCACAGAACCCGCCTCATTTCATGAAACGCGTGTCGGATGGGCGATTGGGCAAGCGTAATGCCGTAGTGACTTCTGGGGTTGCAGCGAGCAGCAAACCTTTCTTCCAGACTTTCAACCGGTTTGCCCGCAGTCTGATGGCTTCAATTTTGTCCCGAGCCTGCAGCAACACAAAGCTGGCATCGCAGCCCACCGCCAGCCCATAGCTCTTGAGGTGCATCACCTTTGCGGCGTTCACCGTCACGGCATCAAAGCAGTCGAGAATGCCTTGTTGGCTGGTCATCTGTGCGACGTGCAGGCCCATGTGGGCGACTTCGAGCATGTCTGCGCTGCCCATGCCGTACCAGGGGTCCATCACGCAGTCGTGGCCGAAGGCGACGTTGACGCCGGCGGCCATCAGCTCGGGTCCGCGAGTCATGCCGCGGCGTTTGGGGTAGCTATCGTGCCGGCCCTGCAGCGTGATGTTGATGAGCGGGTTGGCGATGACGCTGACGCCGCTCTCGGCAATCAGCGGCAGCAGCTTTGACGCGTAGTAGTTGTCCATGCTGTGCATCGACGTGCAGTGCGAGCCGGTGACGCGGCCTTGCAGGCCAAGGCGCTGCGTTTCAAATGCCAGAGTTTCAATGTGGCGTGACAGCGGGTCGTCGGACTCGTCGCAGTGCATGTCGACCAGCTTGCCGCGCTCTGCGGCCAGCTCGCACAGCAATTTGACGCTGGCCGCGCCTTCTGCCATGGTGCGCTCAAAGTGGGGGATGCCACCAACGACGTCCACGCCCTTGTCGAGCCCGCGTTTGATGTTGTCGAGGCCGCCTTTGGTTCGCAGCACGCCGTCCTGCGGAAAGGCGACAAGTTGCAGGTCGATGTAGTGTGCGACCTGCTTTTTTACTTCAAGCAGCGCATCGACGGCGAGCAGGCTGGCATCACTCGTGTCCACGTGGCTGCGGATGGCGAGCAGGCCTTTGGCGACGGCCCAGTCGCAATAGGCGAGGGCGCGTTCGATGATGGCGTCGGCCTTGAGCGTGGGCTTGAGCTCGCCCCACAGCGCAATGCCTTCGAGCAGCGTACCGCTTTCATTGACGCGCGGCAAGCCGTAGCTGAGCGTGGCGTCCATGTGAAAGTGCGGGTCCACAAAATGCGGGCTGAGCAGATAGCCGCCTGCATCGACTACCTCATTTGCCGGGGCATTCAGCGCAGGCTCCACGGCGGTGATTCGGCCGCCCTGTACGGCAACAGACATATCGGTTCGGCCGTCGGGCAGGCTGGCGTTTTTTATCAGCAGGTCAAGCATGGGATGTACCTATGCGGTGTGCTTGCCGGCGCTCCATCCGTGACCGCCGGCGCTTTCACGGGCGACCGAGTCGGGCACAGCTTCCAGAGGCGTGGCCATGGTGTCGTTCCACCGGTTGAGAAACCCAAACATCGCCACGACGCCAAGCAGCTCTACGATCTCGCCGTCACTCCAGTGCACGCGCAGTTGCGCGAATTGTTCATCTGTAACGGCGTTGGGTTGAGCTGCAGCAGCAAGAGAAAAATCCAGCGCGATCCGCTCGCGCACGCTGTACAGCGGACTGGTGGCGTAGTTCCACACATCAGCCAGCTTTTCGGGCGTGACGCCAAAGTTTTGTGCGCCCAGCAAGGTGTGCGCCTGGCAATACAGGCAGCCCGCCGCCTTGCTGGCTACATGCCCGACAAGACGGCGAAAGCCCAGATCAACCTCACCCGCGGGGTCCATCACGGCCGCATTGAGCTGCGCAAACGCCTGCACGAGCTTTGGCTTGCGTTGCATGGTGAGCACGCTGTTGGGGGTGAAGCCCAGGGTGGAAAGAAAGAAGTCGAAGTGCGGCTTCAACTCGGGAGTGGTTTCGGGAGGAAGGGGGATGAGGCGGGACATGCTTGTGTCAGCTTGCGCTGCCTATGGTTTCCAGGCTGCCAGAAAGGCCAGCATCACGTGCGCCGAGTTGTCGGCCGCGATGCTGAGAAAAGTCTTCATTTCGTTTTCACCTTCGCCGCCGCCTGCCAGGTCACTCAGCGAGCGAAAGGCGATATACGGTACGTTGTTGCTGTACGCAACCTGACCGACGGCGGCGGTTTCCATGTCGAGCACACTGGCCTGGAAGGTTTTGAAGGCGTATTCGCGGTAAGCGGCATTGTCGACAAACGCCTGGCCCGACAAGCCGTTGCCGCCAACCAGCAACTCTGGCTTGCGCTGCAGACACTGGCCGGCCTTGCAGTTGATGAGGGGCACACTGCCGAGAGTCCGCGCCACGGCCAGCATGGCCGGGTCTACCTCAAACCAGAACTTGTCACGTCGTGCAGGGAAAGCCGCGCTATGCACTTCGACAGCGCGCGGGTACATCATGCCGAAGTTCGGATAGAGCTGGCCGGCCATGCGTGGCGGCGGCGCAAACTGCCCGGGTGAGGGCTCCCTGGCCATCAACACCTCCAGGTACTGGCCCCACTGCGCAGGCACAGCAACGTCGCCGATGTGCAGCGCGGGGTTGACGCCGCCGGCGATGCCGCTAAAAACAATGGCGTTGATGTTGAAACGGTCCAGCGCGAGCTGGGTGTTCATGGCCGCGTTGACCATGCTGACGCCAGACAGAAAGAGCACGGCCGGTTTGCCCTCCAGCGTGCCGGTGGTAAACGTCACGCCATTGAGCTCGTGGCGGGCCGGCGATTGGAGCCGGGCCAGCAGCAGGTCCAGCTCCGGCGTGAAGGCTGACATCACGGCGATGCGGGATGTGTTGTCAAGCCTGACGGGATAGCTGGGCTGACCGGCAAGGGGTGCGCCTGCGCAACCGCCCAGCGCCATGGCTAGCACGCCGGCGCTGGCGCCCAGGACCAGAAAACGCCAAAGTTGCCGCGGGATGGAGAT
>JANYFF010000081.1 GCA_025362825.1 Polaromonas sp.
GCTACGGAGCAGATTCCATCACCTTACCTGCCGCTGCGCGAAGGCAATACGCTGCGCGCCATCGGGCTTGACTTTGAAGTTTTTGACGTGCCCGGCCATACCGCCGGCCACATTGCTTTCTACACACCAGCCATGAATGGCATGCCCCTGCTGTTCTGCGGCGACACGCTGTTTTCAGGCGGTTGCGGGCGGCTGTTTGAAGGCACGCCGGCGCAAATGCTCTCTTCGCTCGACAAACTGGCTGCCCTGCCCGCGCAAACCCGTGTCTGCTGCACGCATGAATACACGCTTTCCAACCTGCGTTTTGCGCTGGCTGTGGAGCCCGACAACACCGACCTGCAGGCCTACCATTCGCAATGCGTAAAATTGCGGGAATCGGGCCAGCCGACGCTACCAACCTCAATAGCGCGCGAGCTGTTGATCAATCCCTTCTTGCGCACCCGGCAAGCCCCCGTCGTGAATGCAGCCAGGCATTTTGATGCTGCATCACACGACGAAGTCTCCGTGTTTGCCGCGATCAGGCAGTGGAAAAACCAGTACAAATGAATCCTCAAGCCCTCCCCGCTACTGCGTCCGCTGCCATCCTGAACCGCTTTACATCAGGTCTCCTTTTCCTCGCACTGCTTCTGGGCGTCACCCTGCTCACCGGTTGTGCCAACCCGAACAGCGCGCCAGGCATGCCGGGCGATCCTGTCCTGAGCAGCAGCACGGCGGCAGTGAAAACCGTGCCTTCGCTGATTCCTGGTGGGCCGCTGCAAGCCATCACACCTGGCCAGGTCAGCAGCGGCATGCGGATTTCATCGACCGAGCCACCCAAGGAACTGTGGGACCGCATCCGCCGCGGCTTTGCAATGCCCGACCTGCAGAGCGAACTTGTGACTGATCGAGAGCAGTGGTATGCCAGTCGTCCGGACTACATCCAGCGCATGACGGAACGCTCCAGCAAATACCTCTTTCATGTGGTTGAAGAGCTGGAGCGTCGCCAGATGCCGACCGAGCTGGCGTTGCTGCCGTTTATTGAAAGCGCATTCAATCCGCAGGCCGTATCCAGCGCCAAGGCTGCGGGTATGTGGCAGTTTATGCCGTCGACAGGCAAATATTTTGATCTGAAGCAGAATGCCTTTCGTGATGACAGACGCGATGTGCTGGCGTCTACCCGGGCTGCGCTTGACTACCTGCAAAAGCTCTACGGCATGTTTGGCGACTGGCACCTGGCGCTGGCAGCCTACAACTGGGGCGAAGGCAGTGTCGGCCGCGCCATTGCACGCAACAAGAAGGACGGACTAGGTACCGGCTACCTTGATCTGAACATGCCCGCAGAAACCCGACTCTATGTGCCCAAACTGCAGGCAGTCAAAAACATTGTGGCGAATCCGCAGGCCTTTCGCACCGAATTGCCGCTGATCGAAAACCACCCGTATTTCCAGCAGGTACAGCTCAGCCGGGACATCGACGTCGCCCTGGCTGCCAAGCTGGCGAACGTGAAGATAGAAGACTTCAAGGCTCTCAACCCTTCTGCGCATCGGCCTGTCATCATCGCCGCGGGCACCCCGCAAATTCTGTTGCCCTGGGACAATGCCACCGTGTTCCAGCGGAACTTCGAGGCCTATAACCAGGGTCAATACGCCAGCTGGACCGCCTGGACAGCACCTGCAACCCTGAGCACCGGCGATGCTGCAAGGCGCGTCGGCATGACCGAAACCGACCTGCGTTCCGTCAACAATATCCCGCCGCGCATGCTGATCAAGGCCGGCTCGACGCTTCTCATTCCGCGATCTGCACAGATGGAAACTGATGTTGGCAGCCATGTTGCCGATACCGCACAGATGTCGCTGTCGCCAGAGGTGGTGACGCGGCGCACGACGGTCAAGGCACGCAAGAATGAAACCGTTGTCAGCATCGCCAAACGCTACGGTTTGGCAGCAGCCAGCGTAGCCGAGTGGAACAGCGTCAGCGCAACATCACCGTTCAAGGCCGGGCACCAGGTTGTAGTTTTCCTGCCGGTAAAGAATCATGATGCCACCAGCCGGAGCAGCACTGGAAAACACGCCAAGAGCGCCAAGAGCCTCAAGAGCGGCAAAGGTGTAAAGGGCACCGGGACCAACAGCAGCAAGAAGGTCGTTAAAACCCGCAAACGCTAATCAAAAACTCAGTGCCGTGCTACGCTTTGCATAGCATGACCGACAGGCTTTACGGTGGATAAAGCCTCTTTTGGTACCCTATTAGAAGATTTTTTCAGATATGCAGTTTGCCTGCACCAAAAAGGCCGACCAGACCAATGATGATCAGATAGATGGCAACGATGTAGTTCAGAAGACGCGGGATCAGCAGAATCAGGACGCCTGCTATCAAGGAAACGATAGGGCCAATACTGAGGGATAAATTCATGATGCGTCCTTGCCATGTGGCTGTGTTAACAAAAGTAAGCCTACTTTAGTCGCACGCACTTTAAACCGCTGTAGGACGACACGAAAAAATCTCCAGCTGACAAGGCCCCTCGGTCACCATGCTCGGTCACCATGACGACCCGGCTTCGCCAGGGCTCAAACCGATATCGACTTGCCTGCCGGTCAGAACTTACTGTGCAGCGACACGACGCCGCGGTAGTTGGACGTTAGTGCGGCGTAAATGATTACCCAAACATCCCCAAGAACCCGGGGCACAAGGTTCAGAAAGGTGAGTCCTTGGTTTTTTTAGAATTATTCTGACGTGATGTTGGCCTGCCTGATCAGCGCACCATAACGAGCCAGTTGGGCACGCATGGCCTTGCCCAGTTCATCGGGCGATGTACCGCGCGGCGTCAAACCTTGTGCGATCAGCTTGTCGCGAACTTCAGGATCGGCCAACGCTTTGGTGATTTCGGCATGCAACAACTGCACGATGGCTTTGGGCGTGCCGGTCGGCGCCATCAACGCAAACCAGGAATTGAATTCAAAGCCCGGCAAACCGGATTCAGACACCGTGGGCACATCTGGAAACTGAGGTAGCCGGCGCGGCGTCGTAACGCCTATTAGCCGGACCTTGTTGGCTCGTATGAGTGAGTTGACCGTGGCAATGCCCTGGAAGGCGACATGCACCTCATTGCCGGCCACCCCCATGGCAGCCTGCGTTGCGCCCTTGTAAGGCACGTGGGTCATGCTGATACCCGCCTGCGAATCGAACAGAGCCATGGCGATATGCTGCGGGCTGCCGTTGCCGCCCGAGCCGTAGTTGATTTGTCCGGGCGCCTTTCGTGCACTGGCGATCAGGTCAGCAGCCGTGCGCTGTGGCGCATCGACGCCGACAACCAGGCCCCACTCTACCGTGGCTACCAGCGACACCGGTTCAAAGTCGCGCAGGATGTCCCAGGGCATTTTGGTCTGCATGTTCGGCAGCATGGTCATGATGCTGTCGTTGAAGCCGCCGAGCGTATACCCATCAGGGGCTGCCTTGGCCACCGTACCGGTACCGATCAGCCCAGCAGCGCCGGGCTGGTTTTCAATAACGATGGACTGCCCCATGTTCTGACCCATCTTCTGCGCCACGATGCGCGCGGCATTGTCGACCGCGCTGCCGGCTGCCAGCGGCACGATCATGCGTATCGGTTTATTGGGGTAGTTGCCGGTCCCCGTCTGGGCCGTTTGCGATGTTGCCAGCCCGCTGCACAGCAGGCCCAGTATGAAAAATCCGATGCGGCGACGTTGTGTAGTCATGGTGTGGTTCCGGTAAGTTGTCAGGTCGATTGCAGGCCAGGTATGCCCAATTCAAGCGCAAAGGTATCGAGCTGTTGGAGCAGCACGGGTGGCAACACCATGCCATCACGTTCATTGTTCTGACGCTTTTCATGGCTTTGTTCACCGGGAAGCCAGATGCGCTCAACCCCGGGCATGCGTTCGCTGGCACGCAGCTCACGTACCAGCTGGTCGACGCGTGCCTTGAAGCTGGCCACGTCGCCAAAAGCACTGAGATCAATCGCCATGATGGCTTGGCCGGTGTTGGTGACGGTCGTGTCGTCATGGTTGAAGTCAACCACCTGGCTACCCATCGCAGCGCCATTGAGGGTGCCAGCGAGCAGGCCGACGATGAGCGACAGGCCGTAGCCCTTGTAGCCGCCAATCGGCATCAGGAAACCCTCGTCAGCGCGTTTGGGGTCCAGCAGAGGCTGACCCAGCCGATCAATCATCCAGCCCGCAGGCATCATCTCGCCGCGCTGGGCCTTGGCCTTGACCTTGCCATAGGCCGCCACCGTGGTCGCCATGTCCAGTACCACCGGCGGCTCTTCGCCCGCAGGCACGGCGACGGCAATCGGATTGGTAGACAGCAGCATGTCGAGGCCGCCCCAGGGCGGCAGGTGGTTGGCATTGCCCACCGCAAAATACAGGCCGATCATGTCCTGCGCCATCGGCATGCGGGCATACAGCGACGCCGGGCCGGCGTGGTTGCTGAACTGCGAGCCCACCCAGGCGATGCCGCAGTTACGCGCCTTCTCAATTGCGATTTCAGCTGCGCGTTGCATTACAAGGTGACCCATGCCGTTGTCGCCATCCAGCAGCGCCATACCGGGCCGCTCCTGGATAATTTTGATGTTGGGTCGCAGGTTAAGGCCCCCTGCGCGTATGCGCCTGGCATAAGGCAGCAGGCGGATAACGCCATGGCCGTCCGAGCCCTGCAGCTCGGCCTCGGCCATCAGGCGCCCAACGATGGTCGCATCGGTCTCGGGCAGCCCCAGCCGCGTCATGGCGACGGTGATGAACTGGCGCAGTTGCTCAAATTTGATACGGTTTTCAGTCATGTTTTGTTCTTCATTATTTTTCTCAGCGCCAACACAGCGCAGTCCGGACTGCTCAACACCGGGCATGCGAGCCCTGCCTGCACGGCAGCCTGTGCGGCAGCCATGGAAAACTGGGCCAGCATCACGACATCACAGTCCCGCAATGCATGGGCTGCACCGGCGATCTTGCGGTGATGCTCGCTAGCCCTGCCCTGCGCAAGGTCCTGCATGGCCTCAGGCACAAATTGCGTCCGTACGTCAATCTGCTGCCCGCGTTGCTGCGCCATCGCCTGCAACTCTTCAGACATGGACGCAATCGACGCCTCAAAGGTCGCAATCAGCCCCAGCCTGAGCGGGCGCCCGAGCGACCGGCCAGCATTGAGCGCGTCTTCAAACATCGCTTCGTTTGGCTTGAGCGTCGGCAATCCGATGGCCTGGCCCGCAGTCTCTATGGCTGGCCCAAAGGCAGAACAGGTAAACAGGATGGCCTGGCAGCCGGTGCGCACTGAATAGGCGGCAAGGTCAACAAAACGCTGCGTCATGTCCGGCTTCAGGCCGCCGGCCTGCGCTCTATCCACCGACAGGCTGTCGTCCAGCAGGTTCATGCAGCGCGCTTCGGGCCAATGCCGAGCAAAAGCAGATTGCACAGGCTCCATAGCGAGCGCCGTAGCGTGTATCAGGGCGATGCGGGTTATGAGAGTTGTCATGGAATTATTTGGAGCATCAGAGTTTTTCGGTTTGGCCGCTGCGGGGCTGCCACTTCATGAGGCGCTTTTCCACCTTGCCGACGATGCCGTCGAGCACCAGAGCGAAAGCTGTCAACACCACAATGCCGGCGAAAACGGTGTTGACATCAAAAGTGCCTTCTGCCTGCAGGATAAGGTAGCCGACGCCCCGCGCAGAGCCCAAATATTCACCTACTACCGCGCCAACAAACGCCAGGCCCACCGACGTATGCAGGCTTGAAAACACCCAGCTGGTGGCGCTGGGCAAATACACCGTGCGCAACAATTGCCGCTGATTGGCCCCCAGCATGCGCGCGTTGTTGAGGATGACGGGGCTGACCTCCCTCACGCCCTGGTACACGTTGAAGAAAACAATAAAGAACACCAGCGTGATGGCCAGCGCTACCTTGCTCCAGATGCCCAGGCCAAACCACAGTGCAAAAATCGGCGCGAGGATCACACGCGGCATCGAGTTAGCGGCTTTAATATACGGGTCAAGGATGGCGCCTGCGGTAGGCGCAAGGGCCAGCCAGAGCCCGCAGGCCAGACCCAGAACAGTGCCAATGCCGAATGCCAGCACGGTCTCCAGCAAGGTTGTGCCGAGGTGAAGATAAATATCGGCGCGGCCAGGTAAGCCGTCAGGAAAAAGCCGGCTTTCTCCAAAACCGAAAGGCATGAACCAGCTCCACACCCGGCCGGCCACAAGCACCGGTTCGCCCATGAAAAACGCCACCTGCTGGTCACGCGAGGCCAGATGCCAGGCACCCACTATCAGCAGCAGCAACCCGAGTTGCCAGACGCGCAGATTGCTCTCAGACGGTTTGATATGACGCCACACTGCTCAGGCCGCCTTCTGGATTTGTTGTGCATAGCCCTTGAGCACCTCATCGCGCAACACACTCCATATCTGCGTGTGCAGCTCGATGAAACGCGGATTCACGCGGACCTCTGCCACATCGCGTGGTCTTGGCAAGTCAATCACAAACTCGCCTATCGGGTGGGTGGCAGGGCCGGCCGAAAGCACCACCACGCGGTCACTCAAGGCAATCGCTTCATCAAGGTCGTGGGTGATGAAAAGCACGGCCTTCTTTTTCGCGGCCCAAAGCGCCAGTACCTCGTTTTCCATCAATTGCCGAGTCTGGATATCGAGCGCGCTAAAGGGCTCATCCATCAGGATGATGTCCGGATCCAGTGCCAGCACCTGGGCCAGCGCCGTGCGCTTGCGCATGCCACCAGACAGCTCATGCGGATAGCGGTCACCAAAACCACCCAAGCCCACACGCTCAAGCCAGGCCTGGGCCTGGCTGCGCGCATCTGCCTCCGGCACACCGCGGTACTGCAGACCGACCATGACGTTGTCGATAGCACTGCGCCAGGGCATCAGGGCCTCTGACTGGAACATATAGCCCGCACGCTTGTTGATACCCTGAAGTGGCTGGCCAAAGACTTTCACGGTACCCAGTGAGGGCTCAAGCAAACCGGCGCTGATGTTCAGCAATGTGGACTTGCCGCAGCCGGTGGGACCAACGACAGAAACGAATTCGCCAGCCGCAATGCGCAGGGTGGTGTTGGCAACGGCTGTGTAGTGTTCAGCTTTAAGGTTATTCGACTTGAAGGTACACGTAATACCTTCAAGCTCAAGCGCGAATGTACTCTGCCCCGGAGGGTATGTTCCGCCTGAAGGCGGCCTGTCGGCGGAACTGGTCATCGCGAGACTATAACGCTGGCATGCCAACCATCCGGTAACGATTAACCCCGATAGCCGACAGCGTAATGCACGTATCAGGCCTTGAATCGTTCCTTGGCACGGCGCGCAAAATCATTGGTAAAGGTCTTGGCAAGATCGATCTTGTCGACCTTGATGCTCGGGTCAAAGCTCGCAAGCGCTTTCAGTGCGGTGCGTGGACCGTCTTCGGGGATCATGCCGTCCAGCGAAATCGATTCACGCACCTTGCTGAAGGAGGCGAGGTAAAGCGCCCTATCGCCCAGCAGGTAACTTTCAGGTACCGTCTTGATGATGTCGCCCGGCCCCGCGGTCTGCAGCCACTTCAGCCCGTGCACGATCGCATTGGCAAGCGCCTGGCAGGTGTTCGGGTGCTTGTCGATGAAGTCTTGCGATGCGTACAGGCAGGCTGCGGGCATGCTGCCGCCAAAAACTTCCGTCGTGCCCTTGAGCGTGCGCGTGTCGCTGATGATTTTGACGTCGCCTTTTTGCTCCAGCATGGTCATAACCGGGTCGGTGTTGCTCATCGCATCAATCTGGCCGGAGCGAAGCGCTGTCAGTGCACCGGCCGCCGTACCGACGCCGATAAAACTGACATCGCTGGCTTTCAGGCCGCCACGGGACAGCACCAGGTTGGCCATCATGTTGGTGGACGAACCGGGCGCAGACACGCCGATTTTTTTGCCTTTGAGATCGGCTACCGATTTGTAGTTGGGCATGGCCTTGGTCGACACGCCAAACGCAATTTGAGGTGCCCTGCCCTGCAGCACGAAGGCCCGGTACATCTGGCTTTTGGCCTGCAGGTTGATGGTGTGCTCGAAAGCGCCTGAACAAACATCTGCCGATCCGCCCACGACAGCCTGCAATGCACGTGCTCCGCCTGCGAAGTCACTGATTTCGACATCGAGCCCTTCGGCCTTGAAATAGCCAAGCTGCTCCGAAATCGTCAGAGGCAGGTAATAGAAGGCTGCCTTGCCGCCAACAGCCAGGGAGATTTTGGTTTTTTCGAGTTTGCCTTGCGCCTGAAGCGCCGGCAGAGCAAGCATTGCAGCACCCAAGCCCGTTGCACTGGCAAAGGTCCGTCGGGAGATGCGAAAGGGGATGGTCATATCGGAAGTCCTCTCTGTTTTTATGTATGGCCAAGCTTAGCGAAACGTAAAAAAACCCGCATCGGGGTCATCCCGTGCGGGTTTGTACCAAAACGCGCTGGCTGCTTACCAATGGTTACGGCACAGCGTTGTTTATCCTATGGGCGGGTTAGCTAAAAGCCAGGCAGTCACAGACGCAAAAACTGCACATTCAGCGATAGCCCGAAAAAAGAATCATGATGTTGATCAGCAGTGCAGCCGCCCAGATGCTGCTCCTGGTTTTGGCCATGTCTGCTACATACATCGTTACATAGGCGATGCGTAAAACGATGAACAGAAAGGCCAGGATGTCGAGCACCGTCTGCCGAGCCTGCAGCTGGTGCGCAATGATGACGGCTGCGAAGAAAAACGGCAAAGCTTCGAAAGTGTTGGCTTGCGCCGCATTGGCGCGTGCCCGCCAGTCTGTCTGCTTTGCAAGCCATTTGCGCGGATTGTTATTGTCATAACCTCCGTCGCGCCTGGGCGTGTTCATCATGCCGTACTTGGCGATGCCGGCGCAGACCACCGGCATGATGGCCGCCACCAAGAGGCACCAGTAAGCGATGGTGAAGCGTGCAAATGTCATTTTCGGATACCTTTCTGGCCTGCAGACCAAGTAATACCAAGGTGTATAGCTATCAAAATAGTAGTAACGACTGGGCCTATTGGCAATTTTCGCGTGCAGCTAGCGGCGATCCACCAGCGCATGGGCGATGGTGCCCAGGTCAACATATTCCAGCTCACTGCCAACCGGCACGCCGCGCGCCAGGCGTGTTACCTGCGCGCCGCGGCTTTTGAGCGCCTGGGCAATCACATGCGCGGTAGCCTCGCCTTCGGCTGTGAAGTTGGTGGCGAGGATGACTTCCTGCACCTCGCGCGTTTCAGGCAGCAGGGCCTGTCCCTGCGCATCCCGGGGCACGACCCGGTCAAACAGCTTTTGCAGGCCGATATCGTGCGGCCCAATGCCGTCCAGCGGACTCAGCTTGCCCATCAACACGAAGTAAAGCCCCTTGTAGGCCAGGGTGCGTTCAAGCGCGGCCTGGTCGGCCGGTGTCTCAACTACGCACAGCTTGCTGCGATCACGTTGCGGGCTGGCGCAGGTGCTGCAGATGTCGAGTTCGGTCAGCGTGTTGCACAGCGAGCAATGCCGGATGCTGCTGACCGCATGCTCCAGTGCCCTGGCAATCTGCAGCGCTGCGGGCTTGTCGTGCTGCAGCAAATGAAAAGCCATGCGTGCAGCCGACTTGGCACCCACGCCCGGCAACTTGCGCAAGGCCTGGGTCAGGCCCTCAAGCGCGTTGGAATCAGCCATGCAGGCCCGCCTGAAAATGCACTTTTAGAAGGGGAATTTCATGCCGCCCGGAAGGCCCGGCATGCCAGCTGTCAGCTTGCCCATTTTTTCCTGGCTGAATTCTTCGGCCTTGCGCACGGCGGCATTGAAAGCGGCTGCGACGAGGTCTTCAAGCATGTCCTTGTCTTCAGCCAGCAGGCTGGGGTCAATCTCTATGCGCTTGACGTCATGCTTGCAGGTCATGGTGACCTTGACCAGTCCTGCACCGGCATCGGCCGTCACTTCGACAAAGGCCAGTTCATCCTGTGCCTTTTTCATGTTGTCCTGCATGTTTTGCGCCTGTTTCATGAGGCCTGCAAGTTGTCCTTTGTTGAACATGGTGTTTTCCTTTAAAAATTAGGTCTTGAAACTGCGCCTGATCATATCGGCTTGACGCTTGCGGCCGCGCTGGCATGCAGGCTGACCTTGATGCTGCCGGGTACGACCCTGGCGCCCCAGTCGCGTACCAGGTCGCGCACAAAGGGGTCGTTGTGAATCAACTCTTCAGCCTTGCGCTGGCGCTCAATCTGCGCCGCGGCGTTGCGGCGTGCGGGCGTGTCCGTCACAGCCCCCACTTCAACCACCAGCTTGAGCAACTGGTCTTCGCCGACCTGCGCCTGCAGGGCAAGCTGGAGCTTTTCGCAGGCCGCGCTCTGGTTCAGGGACTGGCGCTCAACGCACAGCAGCCAGACACCGTCGCCCCGAGAGCGCAATTCAGACTGCAATGCCAGTTCACGGGTCAGCGCATTGATAGCTTCGCTGGCAACAAGCTGCGCTACCAGCGCACTCCAGGCATCGCCCAGCGGTGTGCGCACGGCTATTGCCGGTGCTGTATCAGCCCTGGCGACAGAAATGGACAGGTCCGGCTCGTCTTTTGTCACAGCGCCAGAGACCGGATCAGTGAGCGCCTGCATTAGCGCCGTTTTTTGATCTGCTACTAAATTTGTAGCAATCAATGAGGGAGATACGGGGGCAGCAGGCCTTTTTGACTCAATAACCGGGTTGTTTTCAGTGGGCTGATCCATCCAGGGCGGTGGCATTGGCGGCTTGGCGGCTGGCGCCACTGCAACAGGTGCTGCGGCTACCGCCGGCCGCACAGCCCGGGCGGGCTCAGGCTGGGGCTTTTTTCCAGGCTCGGCGGCACTCCCCGCGGCGGGTGCTGACTGCGCAGCCGAAGCCCCGCCGGATGGTTTGAAGGCCAGCAGACGCAGCAGCACCATGGTGAGCGCCGCGTACTCGTCGGGTGCCAGGCCGAGTTCGCCGCGTCCGTGCAGGCACAGGCTGTACAGCAACTGCGTCTCGTCAGCCGGCATGGCCTGCGCCAGCCGGGCTGTTTCAGTGGCTTCCGGGTCAGCATCATCGTCGCTGGCGCCGCCGGCGGCCTTGGCCATCATTTCAGGCACCGCCTGCAGCACCGCCATGCGTTGCAGCACGGTGGTCATTTCTTCTAGCGTCGATGCAGCGCTCAAGCCGTGCAGGCGCAGGGCTTCGGAGGTCTCAACAATGGTTTTCCCGTCACCACGGGCCAGTGCATCAAGCAGGCAAAACACATAGCTTCGGTCAACACTGCCCAGCATCAGTCGCACGCTGGCTTCCTGTAACTGGCCTGATCCAAAAGCGATGGCCTGATCGGTCAGCGACAAGGCGTCGCGCATCGACCCGCGCGCCGCGCGCGACAGCAAACGCAGGGCCTGCTGTTCGGCGGGCACATTTTCAATCGCCAGCACATGGCCCAAATGCTCAAGAATGGTCTCGGGCGCCATCGGCCGCAGGTTGAACTGCAGGCAGCGCGACAGCACCGTAGCGGGCACTTTTTGCGGGTCAGTCGTGGCCAGCACAAACTTGAGGTACTCGGGCGGCTCTTCCAGCGTCTTGAGCATGGCGTTGAAGGCCGTGTTCGTCAGCATGTGGACCTCATCAATCATGAAGACCTTGAAGCGTCCCACCACCGGCTTGTAAACGGCCTGCTCAAGCAGCTGCGCGATCTCGTCAACGCCCCGGTTGGATGCCGCATCCAGCTCTGTGTAGTCAACAAACCGGCCGGTGTCAATGTCCATGCAGGCCTGGCAGACACCGCAGGGCGTGGCCGTGATGCCACCCTGTCCGTCAGTACCGACGCAGTTAAGAGACTTCGCCAGGATGCGGGAAATCGTCGTCTTGCCCACGCCACGCGTACCCGTGAACAGGTAGGCATGGTGCAAGCGTCCAGTCGTCAGCGCATTGCCGAGTGCCTGCACCACATGCGACTGCCCCACCATTTCAGAGAAATTTTTGGGACGGTATTTACGGGCAAGAACGAGATACGACATGCCTTCATTCTAAAGTGCGACGCGAGGGATGCACGACCTGGCTTGACTCTCTTTATG
>JANYFF010000092.1 GCA_025362825.1 Polaromonas sp.
TACACCGACGTGCGGGTGCCGCGTACAGCCTTGTTCGGCGAGCTCGACAAGGGCTGGGCGGTCTGCGAGGACACGCTGCGCTACGAGCGGCTATGTCTGTCGGCGGCGCGCATTGGTGCAGCGCGGCGTGCCTTCGAGTTCGCGTTGGATTACGCCAAAACCCGCACCCAGTTTGGCAAGACCATCGGCAGCTTCCAGGTGACGCAGCACAAGTTCGCAGATATGAAGGTGATGCTGGATACTGCGCAGACCATGGTGCGCCGCTACGCATGGCTGATGGAGCACGGCCAGGCCGAGCGTGCCGATACGGCCGTCATCAAGTATTACGTCGGCGAGTCGTACAAGAGCATCGCCGACACGTGCCTGCAGATCCTTGGCGGCTATGGCTACTGCATGGAATACCCTATGCAACGGTTCTACCGCGACGCGCGGCTCGCGACGATCGGTGGCGGCACGTCGGAGATCCAGAAGAACATCATCGCCGCCACGCTGGGGTTGTAACCCACGTCTGACTCGAGGCCGGCTGAAACGGCTCGCCACTTACTGTAAGAAGATAAGACGACCCGACGCACCGCGCTGGCGCGGCTGCGAGCTGAGCTGGCGAGGGTATGGGCGGAGCGCGATATTTTAAAAAAAGCGACGGCATACTTCGCCCGGCAATCCCTGTGAGGTACGCCTGGGGCGCCAGGCACAAGGGCCGCTGCCTCGTCACCTTGTCTTGCGAGGTGCTGGGGGTCAGCGCCAGCGGTTACTCTAAACACTGGCGCAAGAAGGGCGGAAAAAGGGCGCAGACAAACCGAGCCGTAGCGTTGCGAGAGATTGCCTGAGCGATAAAGTCTTGCTGGTGCTCATCAAGGCGATCCACGCCGAGGTTAGGGGCGAGTAGGGTTGGCCAAGGATGGCCCGGGAGTTGGTTGCCAGGGGTCTGCGCGTTGGCAAAGACCGCGGCGGTCTAATCGAAGTGGAGAGCTGGTCTTGCATTAAATTTCATCGACCGTGAAGCTCCCTCGCACATTGAAGCCAGCTTCAACGATAACAGTCAAACCTGTACGAATGGCCGGCAATAGGTTGCGAGCTAGCGTGAAGGGCAACAGCTTGGCTCGCGTGTCCCCAAGTGCCCATTGAACCACCACAAAAGAGCCATCGGTCAATTCGACGATCCCCTTAAGGCGCAATAGCAATGGATTGCTCAGCGATATCCATCTTTCGAGCAGGTGATGCAGCATCTGGCTGTCGAGCGCTGATAGAGGAATGAAAAATGACTCCGCACTGTGCGAATGTCCGTGTTTCTCGCGGGGGGAAGATGCAGGAAAAGATGCGTCTTCCTTTGCGCTTGCAGATCGCCCGGTAGAAAGCAGCACCAACATGGCTGAAGCATTCAAGGATGCGTTAGCCGAATTTGCCAATCTCGCACCAGGGTTTAGCGCACTTGCGACCTCAAACAAAGCATCTTGCTCCACGATGGAAGCTATATCTGTCTTGGTCATAACGATCAAGTCCGCAGCACTGATTTGCGACAACGCTTCAGGGTAACGTCCCAAGGTTAAGCGTCCAGTGGTGGCGCTCAAGGTCGTCACAACTCCGGCGATTTGATAACGCTCTTTAAGCAAGCTGTCAGTTTGAAACGTTTGTAGAACTGGAAAGGGATCAGCCAGTCCAGTTGTTTCAATAACGACCATACGAAAGGGCTTGATCTTGCGTTCTAGGCGCGCCCAAAAAAGATCTGCCAGCGCGGCAGCCAATCCTGGAAGTCCCGTACAGCAAATGCATGCATTCGCTACCAATGCTGCAGTCTCAGTTGCTCCGTAGAGAGTGTATTGGTCAAGGCCGACTTCGCCAATCTCATTGATTATGAGGGCGCAATCGGTCAGTTCGGGACTTCTCAACCATGAGGCGAGTAAAGTTGTTTTCCCGCTCCCCAAGTGCCCTGTCAGCAGGTACACCGGAACGCGCGAGCGGAGGGCGGGTGGAGCCATCTATTGGCGCCGAGGTATGGCAGTCTGGATCATTCGGGACGGTAGCCAAGTCGGGCTGAAATTGCCTGGGCCGCTCCAGCCACCAGCGGGACAAAACTGCGAAGGGTTTTTTTGCTCAGGCGTTGTACCGGACCTGCAAAGCCGACTGCTGCTATGACCGTACCGCTTGCGTCCCAGACAGGCGCAGCGAGCCCGC
>JANYFF010000115.1 GCA_025362825.1 Polaromonas sp.
GGGCCGTTGCCGATCAGCATCGCGCCCTTCAAGGGCGCTCCGATCTTGCCGTTTTCTATTTTGTAGGCCTCGGTGCACTGGAAGACGTATTTGCCCGAGGTGATGTCGACCTGGCCACCGCCGAAATTGGCCGCGTAGATGCCGTTCTTGACCGAGGCGAGGATTTCCGCGGGATCGCGGCTACCCGCCAGCATGTAGGTGTTGGTCATTCGCGGCATCGGCACATGCGCATAGCTTTCGCGCCGGCCGTTGCCGGTCGGTTTGACCTTCATCAGCCGCGCATTCATCGAGTCCTGGATGTAGCCCTTCAAAATGCCGTCCTCGATCAGCACATTGCGCTGGCTGGCATTGCCTTCGTCGTCCACATTCAGCGAACCGCGCCGGTCGGCGATCGTTCCATCATCAAGCACCGTCACGCCTTTGGCCGCGACACGCTCGCCAATGCGGCCGGCAAATGCGCTGGAGCCCTTGCGGTTGAAGTCGCCCTCCAGCCCGTGGCCGATGGCTTCGTGCAGCAAAATGCCGGGCCAGCCGGAGCCGAGCACCACCGTCATCTGGCCGGCCGGCGCGGGGCGGGCGTCCAGGATGGTCAGCGCCGCAGCTACGGCGGCATCGACATATTCGCCGATTTGCGCGTCGTCGAAATACGCCAGGCCAAAACGCCCGCCGCCGCCAGAGCCGACTTCGCGGCGCACTTTGCCAGCTACTTTTTTCTCCGCGATCACTGTCACGCTCAGACGCACCAGCGGGCGCACATCAGCGGCCAGCGTGCCGTCGGCGCGTGCCACCATCACCACGTCGTATTCACTGGCCAGCCCTGCCATCACCTGCACGATGCGCGGATCTTTGGCCTTGGCGAGTTTTTCGACCTTTTCAAGCAGCTTGACCTTGGCGGTACTGCCCAATGTTGAGATAGGGTCGAGGTCGTTGTATAGCGAGCGGCTACTAGCGATTTTGCGGCTGGGGGTTTTGATGCGGCCTGACTTGGCAGCGCTGGAAATACTGCGCACTGTGCGTGCGGCATCAAGCAGCGATGCATCAGAAATATCATCGGAGTAGGCAAAGGCGGATTTTTCACCGCTGACAGCACGCACGCCACGCCCTGGTCAATACTGAAAGAGCCGGTTTTGACAATGCCTTCTTCAAGACTCCAGCCTTCGCTGCGGGTGTACTGGAAATACAGGTCGGCATCATCGGCGCCGTGTGAGGTGATTTCACCCAGCGCGCGGCTTAAATGCGCCTCCGTCAACCCAAAGGGCGCCAACAACAGCGCCTGAGCGATGTCTAGACGCTCCGATGTCGAAGCGGCCGTTGGCCTAACAGTGGATGAGGAGATGGATGCGTTGAGGGCTGAGGCAGAAGCGGAGCGAAGTGAATTCATGCGCCCATTGTAGGCAGACTTACCACGGCCCGCCTCCGGCCCGGCCCGGCTTAGCTGAGATCGCTCAGTTCCGCGCCCGCGCCATTAGTCTTGCACGAATCAATTCCACCATCGCGGGCTTTTTCGCTGGAATACATCTGACTTTGGCCAATCACCTGGCTATTGGCCGCCTTGAGGGTGAAGTAAGGAGAGCCGTCCTTACCATCAAGGCGGGCGTAACGCGCGTCATCAGGCGAATTTTTCTTGACCGACTCTATGCCGTTCAGGGCGCTAGCCTTGGACTCATACATCTCGCTGGTCAAAATAATTTGCCCGTTGCCTGCGAGCAGGTTGAAAAAATACTTGTCGTTCTTGGACTTTTTAAGTTCAAATTTTCCGGCCATGGTGAAGTTCCTTAGGTTGTATGAAGGGATTTCCCCTCACCTGCTTTGTAAGCCAGCGGCCGCCAATGCGCAAGCCCTGCCTGATTATTTTGCTAGAACGTGTTAACTCTGAACCAGTCGCTTCGCCTTGGCAATCGACATCAGTATGCCAACTGCCAACCCCAGCGTGACCATGGCAGTGCCGCCATAACTGATGAAAGGCAGTGGCACGCCGACCACGGGCAAGATGCCGCTGACCATGCCCATGTTGACGAAGGCATAGGTGAAAAAAATCATCGTCACAGCGCCTGCCAGCAAGCGCGCGAACAATGTGGGCGCTTCCATAGCAATCGCCAGGCCGCGCAGGATCAAAAAGATAAAACCAACGATCAGCAACAGATTGCCGGCAAGGCCAAACTCTTCAGAGAACGCCGCAAAAATGAAGTCGGTCGTGCGTTCTGGAATGAATTCAAGATGGGTTTGCGTACCGGCCATAAAACCTTTGCCGAACATGCCGCCAGAGCCAATCGCGATCATGCCCTGGATGATGTGAAAGCCCTTGCCCAGCGGGTCACGCGACGGATCCAATAGCGTGCAGATGCGC
>JANYFF010000121.1 GCA_025362825.1 Polaromonas sp.
GGTAGGCCTGTCCTGAGCTTGTCGAAGTGGCCTGCGCGATTGCGCCAAAAGCTGTTACCACGAGGCTTACGGCTACGCAGGCCTTGAGAATAAAGCGTGTTTTCATGTTGTCTCCGGTGAATGTTCGAGGAGGATCGGCGCGGCTGGCTGAGGCGTTAATTGACGCCGTGCACGGCCAGCAGATTTCTCATTCGGTGAATCGACAGCTCGGGTTGCTCCAGCAGATTGGCGGCATCTGCCAGCCGGAAAAGCTCTGCAAGATGCTGCAGCGAACGCGTGCTTTGCTGGCCGCCCACCATCGTGAAGTGGCTCTGGTGTCCATTGAGCCACGCCATGAAGACCACACCGGTTTTGTAAAAACGTGTCGGCGCGGCAAAGATGTGACGCGACAGCGGAACCGTGGGGCCAAGGATGGCGTGGAATCTGTCCACATTGCCCTGCGCCAGTTCACCCAGGGCAGCGCTGGCTGCCGGGGCAATGGCGTCGAAGATCCCCAGCAGCGCATCGCTCTGGCCGTGCAGGGGATTGTTGCCCGGCTTGCTTGCGTAGTCGTCACCAGCTATCAATTCGGCGTAGTTGAAGTCGTCACCGGTATACATGCGCACACCTGCCGGTAGCCGGCGGCGCATGGCGATTTCCTTGTCCTTGTCGAGCAGCGAGATCTTGATGCCGTCGACCTTGTCGGGGTGTGCGTTGATGACAGCGAGTGCCGTGTCCATCGCCTTGTCTGCATCGCTGCTGCCCCAGTAGCCCTTGAGTGCCGGGTCGAACATGTCGCCCAGCCAGTGCAGCACCACCGGCTGGCGGGCCTGGCTCAGGATGCGGTCGTAGACGCGTTCGTAGTCAGACGGTGAGGTGGCCACGCGCGCCAGCGCACGGCTGGCCATGACGATGAGCTTGCCGCCCAGCTTTTCGATGGCGGCCATCTGCTCTTCGTAAGCCGCGATGACCTGATCCACCGTCTTCACGTCGTCAAGGTTCAGGTGGTCGGTGCCGCAACCCGAGGCCACCAGCGCGTCGCCGCCTGCTGCGGTGAAGTCGCGGGCTGCATCCAGGGACCGGCGAAACAGCTCCAGCGACGTGGGCCAGTCCAGGCCCATGCCGCGTTGCGCGGTGTCCATGGCTTCGGCCACCCCGAGTCCAAGCGACCAGAGCCGCTGACGGTAGGCAATGGTGGCGTCCCAGTCCACGGCGCAGTCCAGCCAGGGGTTGACGGCTACCAGCGGGTCTGCCACCACGTGCGCAGCAGAGTAGGCAATTCGGTTGAATCTGATACCTTTGGCGGGGCGGACAGGGAGCTTGCCGGACAGCGTGTAGGGCGCCATTACGCCGGCGGCGGTCGGCAGGTTGATTTGTAGCGTCATGTTGATTCCCGGTCGAGGCTTGTGTTGTCAATAGGTTGTGGAAGGATGGCCGCGATGATGGCGACGTTGTCGAGTTCACCCAGACCTTGATCCAAGGCGCGGTCCAGCAGGTTTGCGTGGGCTGCAGTCAGTTCGAGATCAAGGCCGGCAATGTGGCCCTGTTCGAGAATCAGGGTCAGGTCTTTGCGGTGCTGCCGGATGCGTGAGACGGGCGTGAAATCTCGCGCGACCATGCGCGGCCCGGCGACGTCAACGGCGCGTGAATAGGCGGGTGACTCACGCAGCAGCTCAAGAAAAGTACTGCCGTCCAGACCCATGGTGGTTGCCAGGGCCAGACCCTCGGCGAGGGCCGCGCGGTTCAGTCCAAGTATCAGGTTACAGGCCAGTTTGGCGCGTACGCCGTGGCCGGCGGGGCCCACGATACGGTACCTGGGGCACAGGTCATTGAGCAGGCTGCTCCATCGCAGTGCCGTTGCCTCGCTGGCGCCCAGCAGGCCCAGAGCCTGGCCGTCGGCGATCTGCCGACTGGAGCCGAGCAGGGGCATGTCGGCAAAGTCAGTGCCGGCGCCCTGCACAAGGGTGGCGGCCTGTGTCGTGGCTTCGACGCTGGCGGTGACACAGCTCAGCACAAGTCCTGGCCGGCTTGCTGCGCTGGCGAGCGCTGCGGCGCAAGACAGCAACGCTGCATCGTCCAGCACGCAAATCAGCACAGCATCGCAGCTGGCCGCAAGGTCCGCTGCAGTGCCCAGCACCTCAATGTCTCGTGCCCTGGCCGCGGATTGTGCAGCCGGTGAAGGGTCGCAGCCTGATACGGCATGGCCGCTGGCAATGGCCCGGGCGGCGAGGGCCAGGCCGACCAGCCCAAGGCCGAGGATGCCAATGCGTTTTGGAGATGAAATCACTCGCTAGCCCTTGTTAAATCTGCACCTGATGCTATTGAATGTGTAGTGGTGGAACGTCTATCCAGCGCCGCTCTTTCCAGCTCTCGAGCGCGGCTTCGACCAGCTGGACGCCTTTTGCGCCTTCGGGCAAGGTCCAGCGATAGGGCTCGTTTTCAACCACGTGGCGGATGAAGTGCTCCCACTGGATCTTGAAACCGTTGTCATAGACCTGCGAGTCGGGGATTTCCTGCCATTGGTCAAAGAAATTCATCGTCTGCTTCTCGTCAGGGTTCCACACCGGGCGCGGCGTAGCCACGCGGGATTGCGCACGGCATGATGACAAGCCGGCAACGGCCGAGCCATGCGTACCGTCCACATGGAAGGTGACAAGGTCGTCGCGCCGCACACGTGTTGCCCAGGACATGTTGATCTGCGCAATCACCGGTTCGCCGTTGTGGCCCTTTAACTGGACGGTGGCGTAGGCTGCGTCATCGGCGGTCGCCTCGTAAGGCTTGCCTTCTTCGTCCCAGCGTTTCGGGATGTGGGTAGCGCCCAGGCAGGACACCGACTGGACTTCACCAAACAGGTTGTCGAGCACATAGCGCCAGTGGCACATCATGTCCAGAATCATGCCGCCGCCGTCTTCCTTGCGGTAGTTCCACGAGGGGCGCTGAATGGGCTGCAGGTCGCCTTCAAACACCCAATAACCGAACTCAAGACGCACCGTCAGCATCTTGCCGAAAAAGCCGGCACGGCGCAGCATGTCGAGCTTGCGCAGGCCGGGCAAAAAGAGCTTGTCCTGCACGGCGCCGTGCTTGAGGCCGGATGCTTCGGCAAGGCGTGCGATTTCAACTGCTTCGTTGAGGTTGGTGGCAATCGGTTTTTCGCAGTACACATGCTTGCCGGCGCGGATGGCTTTGGCCAGTAACGTGGGCCGCATTTGAGTGGTGCCGGCATCAAAGAAAACCGTGTCGCTTTTGTTGGCCAGCGCGGCGTCGAGGTCTGTACCCCAGCGGCTGATGTTGTGTGCCTTTGCAAGCGTCTCCATCTTTTCGGCATTTCGCCCGATGATGATGGGATCAGGCATGACCTTGTCGCCATTGGACAGCGTAACCCCGCCCTGTTTGCGTATCGCGAGGATGGAGCGGATCAGGTGCTGGTTCATACCCATGCGCCCGGTGACGCCGTGCATGATGATGCCGAGGGTTTGAGTGGCCATTTCTGGAGTCCTTGGTTGCGTGGCTTGTAATTCGGATTAATTCACCAATAAGTGAATTATTGATTTTAAAAACAATCGATTTGCCAAGTCAACGATCTGACTGGTTTCGGTGCTAAGTAGTTACCCTAGGCCTTAGTCGACGATTTTCAAAAGTTTGTTTTGCGTTGCAGCTACCTACTCAAGAGGTGTCTTGAACTGAAGCCAAATCATCAAAAATAAGTTATCCGGAACGATGTTTTAGGTAAGGTAATTCCTCGTTGAAAGTGAAGATTTTTGCAATGCCTAGTGATGTTTTGTATTTGATGCCAGCACCCGCAGAAATCGTTCCTGCGTTTCGCGTGTGAAGAGAGCTGAAACTTTAGGAAGAATGCGATATGAAGTCGCATGCTCTATGCTTTTCATTGCAACGATAAATTTAAAATACATCTCCGGCTGCTGTTTTACGGATGTTTTAATGTAACCAAATGGTGAATTAGTTGGGCTGGAAAGTGAGGCAGATTAATACACCGAGGCCATCGCATCCCATGCGATATGCGCACCGGGTTGCCCGGTACCGAAGCCGGGACACTGCAATGCGACAAGTGCTATCTGTCCGCCCCGTATACGCAGGCGAACGGCATCAAAACTGCGCTCATAAAGCGAGCCATGCGCCAGCAGCAGGTTGCGTTGTTCGGCTTCGGGTGCAGCCTTCAGACCATTGACATAGTGATGGCCGTTGCGTTCTACGTGCGACAAGCCCAGCCAGCCGACAAGCGCCAGATCCTGCTGAAGACCGATACCTGCCTGCATGGTGAGGTCTTCACCCGAGAGGAAAAAGTGCGACTGGCCCTGGCTGTTCCATAAGGCGCAGCGTGCGGCGTTGATGATTGATTTGTAAAAGCCTTTGCAGCTCTTGCTCGACACACCGGTGTAGCCCAGCGACCGGGCCTGTACAAAGGCATCGAGGGTGGCGTCTGATTCATCAACCAACAATGGAATCCGCTTTGCCAGCGATGACACGTCCTGCGATAGCGCCTGATCACGGCGTATGGGTTGCTCGACGAACACGGTTTTGGCTACCAGCGGCGCGAGCGAACGGTGCGACGTTAGCCGGCTGAAAAAGTCTGCAAAGGAATCTGCGTCGGCGTATTGCTCATTGCCATCCAGCGTAATCAGCAAGGCGTGGTGCTCAGTCACGCTGTTGATCGCCTCTAGCCGCGCGATGTCGGCCTGGGTATCGCCGCACAGCTTGAGTTTGAAATGTCGGTGACGGTAGCGGGCAATGGCCGCTTCGAGGGAGGCAGGCAGGCCGTCTGCGGGCGCGTCGGCAGGCCTGTCGGCGTTATGGATTGCGTCGGCCAGGCCCACGGTATGTCTGGCCGCGATTTGCGTTCGCGGCATTTGCAGCGATAAAAACCGCGCCATATCGAAGTCGGCGAGGTCATCCGCCAGACCGGAAGACGAGATGTCCATGCCTGCAACGTTGGCGCTCATGCCGGCCGCAAAGCTGCAGCCGAGTTTCAGGCACAGCGCGTCGAAGATGGCACGGTCCAGTAACGCGGGTCCGTAACTGGCGACCAGCGGGTTGAGGCCGACCTGGCTTGCTGCACCAAGCAGTGTGCGGTAGTGGTGCGCAAAATATTGCCAGGCTGTGCGGGCTGCAGCTTCGCCGAGATAGGCTGTGCGGGTCATCATCAAGGCGTCTCGCAGCTGCTTGAAATTTTCTTCGTTTGACAGTGCCGGGTTCTTGTCAAACCATTTGGGAATCATCATCTCGGCCGAACAGCCTTCGGATGTGGAGCCGTCTGCAAAGCGGATGCGGACGCGGACAAATACCTCGGGGCAGGATCTTACGGTTGCTGCGCCGAAACGAAACGGCAGACGCAGCGTGACGTTGCGCTCGGAAAAACGCACATCCTCAACACGAAAACGAAGTGGGTCCATGAATGTTTGTGCTTAGGCCGGTTCGTGAAAAGAGGTTAGCGGCCGTGTCAATGGTCGAGCGTGCCCTGCGAGTAAAAGTGCGCCCGGACTTTTTTGGCGTGGACGGCAAATTCCGGCGAGCCCATCATGTCAAGGGTACGGGGGCGCGGCAGGTCGATGTCGTAGGTGGCTGCCAGCGAGCCGGGCCGCTCGCTCATCACCATGACGCGGTCAGACAGGAAAATCGCCTCGGGAATGCTGTGCGTGATCAGCAGCACGGTTTTTTGGGATGCCGACCAGATGCGCTGCAGCTCCAGGTTCATCTTCTCGCGGGTCATGGCATCGAGGGCGCCGAAAGGCTCATCCATCAACAGCAGTGAAGGGTCGTGCAGCAGTGCGCGGCAGATCGACGCACGTTGCTGCATGCCGCCGGACAGCTGCCACGGATGCTTGCCCTCGAAACCCTTGAGGCCGGCCATCTCGATCAGTTGCATGGCCTTGGCCAGTGCCTGGGCTTTCGGCATGTGCCGCATCTCTGCCTGAAGCAGAATGTTTTCGAGGACAGTTCGCCAGGCCAGCAGCACGGCGCTTTGAAACACAATCCCGACATCCTTCTGCGGACCGTCGACAGGTTTGCCCGCCAGCGTCAGCGTGCCGCCAGTAATGGGCAGCAGGCCTGCGACCATTTTGAGCAGTGTGCTTTTGCCGCAGCCCGACGGACCTACGACGGATACAAACTCACCTTCCCGGATGGAGAAGTCCAGCGGTTTGAGCGATTCCACCGGGCCGTCTTTGGTCTGGTAGACCTTGGACACACCGCGTGCCTCAATCAGGTTCTGTTTCAAAAGATCAGGGGGCATAGAAAAAGGGTGCGACTGGAGCAGGGTGGTGTGCGGGCAGCAGACTGGCCATGACACCGTGTCGCCGTCTGCTGCGGGTTACGACTATCAGTTGGCCGGCAGGAAGTCCAGGCTGACATAGTCTTCAGGCTTGCCGCGCGTGGAGGCGTCCATGCCGCCGTACTGCACCAGCAGGTCTAGCGAGTCGCTGACATTTTTCATCGTTACGCGGAAGGGGCGCTGTTTGGCGGTTTCCTTGGTGTGGTACAGGGCTACGCTTTGCCTCATGCCGACGATGAGCGTGTCGCGTACGCCGGCTTTCGGATTGGCCTTGAGCATGGCGTCAACAGCGGCTTCCGGGCTTTTTTCTGCGGCTTCGGCTGCGCGGGTTGATGCACGCATGAAACGTTTCACAAGGTCAGGATTCTCGGTCAACAGGTTTTTGTTGGCGATGATGCCCGAGCTGATCTGGTTGATACCCGAGTCTGCAAAACGTATCGGGTACACCGGCTTTCCGGTGGCGTCCTGTAGCTTGATAGCCTGGTCCATCACGTAGCCCAACAGCAGGTCTGCCTGGCCGTTCATGACGGCGTTGAGCTTGGTCTGACCATCGCCTGAAACAATTTTGACCTGGTCAGCCTGAATGTTGTTGACCTTGAGGAACAGCGGCCACATTTGCGACATGGAGTCACCGGGTGTAGTGGCAACGGTCTTGCCGATGATGTCCTTGGGTGTCTTGATGTTCTTGTCGGCAAAACCCATTACAGACATGGGGCTCAGCTGGAACAGCACGCCGGTGGACTTGAGCGGTGCGCCTTTGGCCGCGGCCTTGATCATGGTCGTGATGTCGATATAGCCGAAGGTGGCCGACTTGGCAGCGACAGCCTGCGCTGTAACGGCGGAACCACGGCCTTCCTGGATGTCCAGATCAATGCCTTCTTCTGCATAAAAGCCCCGCTCTTTGCCCAGGAAGAAAGGCGCGTGCTCGCTGTACAGGTACCAGTTCAGCATCAGCGTAACTTTTTCCTGCGGCTTGGCTGTCTGTGCATGTGCAGGTGTCAAGGCCAGAGCCAGTGCAGCGATAGTGCCTGCGATCAAGCTGGGGATCAGTTTTTTCATGGTGTCTCCTGGGTTAAGAACTAAAGACCGTGAAGCGCGACAACGACGGCGGGAAAGAGCTGCAAAAATGGGAAGATGTCCAGCGAAACCTAGAACACCTGGCGCTGTGAGGCATGCCATGGAATCATCATGCGCTCGACCAGGTCAATGGCTGCGAACAGCAGCACGCCGATCGAGGACAGCTCGACCAGCGCAGCAAACATCAGCGGCAGGTCGAAATTGCCGTTGGCGACCTGCAGCACATAGCCGATGCCGGAATTCGATCCGACAAACTCGCCGACCACGGCGCCGACTACAGCCAAGGTGATGGAAACTTTCAGCCCGCTAAAAATTGCAGGCAATGCCTGCGGCAGACTGATCTTGAAAAAGGTCTGTAGTCGACTTGCACCCATCGAGCGCGCCAGGTCAATCATGTCGGGCTCAACCGATTTGAAGCCCATGACGGTGGATACGACGACAGGGAAAAACCCGAGCAGAAAGGCGGAGATGACTTTCGGGAATATGCCGAAGCCGAACCACACCACGAACAGCGGTGCAATCGCCACCTTGGGAATACTTTGGGAGAACACCAGCAGCGGATAGACGTAGGACTCGACCAGCCTTGAATAGGCAATCACCATGGCCAGCGGAATGCCAATGATGATGGTCAGGGCAAAACCACCGAGCGTGGCCTGGGTGGTTTTCCAGCTTTCCTTCAACAGGCGGCTCCACTCGGCAATCAGCTGGCCCACGACATCTTCAGGGCGGGGAATCAGGTAGGCCGGAATCTTGAAGACGCGGATCGCCAGGTCCCACAGCACCAGCAGCAGAATGATCAAAACAAAAGGCCTGAGCGCCGGTAAAAGCAGCAGTCTGCGCAGCATCGGAATCTCCTTGCAGCCCATACCGCGTCATGCCGCATGTAACTACATGGTGAATTATTAAGGTCGTGAAGGCGGCTGTCAATCGACCCTAGGGAAATCACGGAGAGCCGGGCGCAGCTGCGACGGCCCTAGCGCATGACGTAGCCAAGCACCATGTCGGTCATGTGGGACAGGCGCTGCGCCATGGCTTTTGGTGCGCGCAGGTCGCGTCCGAAAATGGCCGAAAGCGTCTGGTTGTTCGACAGGTAAAAGTAGCAGATTGACGCTATCGAAATATAGAGCTGGATCGGGTCAACGCCATCCCTGAAAAGACCCTGGCTACGGCCGCGCTGCAGAACCGTATCAAGCATCTGAACCAACGGTGAGTTCATGTCCTGGATGCGTGCGGACTTTTTCAGGTGCGCGGCATTGTGCTGGTTTTCGCTATTGAGCAGCGAGATGAACTCGGGATGGTCGAGGTAGTAGTGCCAGGTAAATGACACCAGCTGACGGATGGCCTGTACCGGGTCCATCTCGTCGAGGCGCAGCTTTTGCTCTGCAGCACGGATGTCAGCATAGGTGTTTTCCAGAACGGCCAGGAACAGGTCGTCCTTGCTTTTGAAGTAGTAGTAAATCAGCCGCTTGTTGATGTCCGCACGCTCGGCAATACGGTCCACGCGCGCGCCCGCCAGGCCATACAGCGCGAACTCGTCGCGGGCTGCCAGCAGGATGGTCTGTTGCGACCGGTCGGCATCGCGAGATCGGGGTTCTGCGGGAACGGGGGCTTTTGACGGCATGCTCGGTAATTTAACTGTTTGGTGAATTAATGCAAGTGCACTTGTAGGACGTTTGCCTCATGTCCTTTTCTGCACGCCTGCATTGTCCATGCAGCTTCATAATGAAACTGTAAAGCAGGCCGTGGTCATTCGCGCCGGGGCCATTACAAACGCCAGGAGACGCGCATGACCTCATCCGATACCCCGAAAAATGGTGATTTTGCAAACTGGGTGGAAAGCAAATCGGAGGCGCTCAAATTTGAGTTGGGCGAGAAATTCCCGGTGACGGCTACTGAACTGCATTCGCCTTCCGTGCATGTCGAGACCGGAAAACAAAACCTCGAAGAAGTATTGCTCGGGCATGAGGCTCCGGGTGATGCATTTCTTGAGGAGCTTGCAGATCTGCAGGACGCACCTCCTGTTAGTGACGAGGAACTGGCCAGGCAGGCGCTTGAAGCCGGTGGGGCAGATGGCGACAGCAGCACGCCGGAGTAACAGGGCCCCCACGGTCGCTCACTTCGTGTAGCTCCCTGCCCCCCCGAGGGGGCCGCTGCGCCTGCGGGCTGGCAAAGCCAGTCCCGCGACCCCTGCTGGTTTGGGAAAAGCATCCACTGGCGGACGCTGCGCCCGCCCATATTCCGGCGGCACAATAGCCGCATGACCCAACAACTTGCCGGCCACCTTCTCGTTGACTGCCTACTTGCCCAAGGCACTACACATGCGTTCGGAGTTCCCGGCGAAAGCTATCTTGCTGTGCTTGACGGCCTGCATGCACGGCGCGACCAGATACGCTTCATCACGTGCAGACAGGAGGGCGGTGCTGCCTTCATGGCCGAAGCCCACGGCAAATTAACGGGCCGTCCGGGCGTTTGCATGGTCACCCGAGGCCCAGGTGCCACTAATGCGTCCATAGGCGTTCATACGGCCTTCCAGGACTCCACGCCCATGGTTTTGCTGGTCGGAGATGTGGCCAGCAGTTGCCGTGACCGGGAGGCCTTTCAGGAGGTCGACTACCTGAATTTTTTCGGCCCCAGTACCAAGGGGTTTGCCAAACGCGTTGAGCGCATTGACGACGCCGACCGCATTCCCGAATATGTAGCGCGCGCATTTGCCACGGCAATGAACGGAAGGCCAGGCCCGGTGGTGCTGGTGCTACCTGAAGACATGCTGACGCAAATGACCTCTGCCACACCGCTGGCGCGCGTCGAAGCCGTCCAGGCCTGGAGTGATCCGGGGTCTCTGCGCACCCTGCGCGAGATGCTGCTCAAGTCCGAGCGCCCGCTGGTCATTGCCGGTGGCGGTGGCTGGACGCCACAGTCTGCGCAGGCCCTGCAACGCTTTGCCGAGAACTGGAAGCTGCCGGTTGGCAATGCCTTTCGCTTCCAGGATACGTTTGACAACCATCACCCCCTGTACGCGGGCGATGTCGGCATTGGCCTGAACCCCAAGCTGGCCGCGCGCGTCAGGGACAGTGACCTGATCATTGCGATCGGACCGCGTCTGGGTGAAATGACGACGGGAACCTACACTTTGCTGGAGGCCCCCAGACCAAAGCAGAAGCTGGTGCACATCCACAGCAGCGCAGAAGAACTCAACCGCGTCTACCAGGCAGACCTGGCCATCAATGCCACGATGAATGCTGCTGCGCGTTCGCTGGAAGTGCTGACTGCTCCGGTCTCCGTGGCATGGGAAGGCTGGGCTGCGTCGGCCAATGCAGACTACGTCGCCAACCTGCAGCCGCAGGCCTTGCCCGGCGATATCGACATGCCGGCCATCGTGGCGCTCTTGCAGCAACATCTGCCGCGGGACGCCGTGCTGACCAACGGCGCCGGAAACTTCGCCAGCTGGGTTCACCGGTTTTTCAGGCACCACGGTCTGGTCAAGGGTTTCAAGACCCAGCTGGCGCCTACTGTGGGTGCCATGGGGTATGGGGTACCTGCGGGCATTGCCGCAGCCATCACAACCGGTCGGGTTGCCTTCACGATTGCCGGGGATGGGGACTTCCTGATGAATGGGCAGGAGCTGGCCACCGCCGTGCAGCACGGCGCCAAAAGCATCATCGTGCTGCTGAACAATGGCATGTACGGAACCATCCGCATGCACCAGGAGCGGGAGTACCCGCAGCATGAAAGCGGCTCCAGCCTGAAAAACCCGGACTTTGCGGCATTGGCCCGTGCTTACGGCTACGCCGGTGTGCGCATCACGCGCACCGATGAATTTGAAGCTGAGCTGCTGGCGGCACTGGCCCGGCCAGAAGGCACGCTGATCGAGGTAACGCTTGATCCCGAAGTCATCACGACTCGGGTTACGCTTTCTGCCATCACGCAAAATTCGCTGGATGCACTCGACAAGAAAGTCGGTTCGCTATAAAAATAGTAGCTACAGGTGACCGGATACCGGGGGCTACAGCCCTAAAAGACTCCTGAAAATGAAAAAAGGCCGGTTTTCACCGGCCTTTGAAGTTCAGCAGTTGCTGATTACTTGACGTGCTTGCCGATCAGGCCAGCCATCTCGAACATCGAGACCTGGGCTTTGCCAAATACGGCTTTCAGCTTGTCGTCTGCGTTGATCATGCGCTTGTTGATTTTGTCCTGCAGGCCTTTGGACTTGATGTACGTCCACAGCTTGCTGACAATCTCGGTGCGTGGAAGAGGCTTGTCGCCAACCACTGCTGCCAGTGCCGGGCTCAAGGTCAATGCCTTCATGAACGCTGCGTTAGGGGTACGCTTTTTCGCTGGAGCCTTTTTGGCTGCCGGCGCTTTTGCAGCTACCTTTTTCGCAGGAGCTGCCTTTTTGGCGGCTACTTTCTTTGCAGGTGCGGCCTTTTTTGCGGCTACCTTTTTCGCAGGAGCTGCTTTTTTCGCAGCTACTTTCTTTGCCGGAGCAGCCTTTTTTGCAGGCGCTTTTTTTGCCGGTGCTTTTTTTGCAGTTGCCATGATTGATTTTCCTTCTAGAAGTTGATAAATCACCACTAGAGATAACTACTCACGAGTGGCACTGCGGATGCTACTGGAGAAAAACCACGTTTCATAGGGGAAATGCACTTTTTTTTGCTCGTTTCTGTAGCGGCTTTCACATCAATCGTGAAAAACATAACTCCGGGGAACATCCCGCTCAGCGCTGGATGTCCTTGCCTGATGCACCGGCACTGTGAAAAGCGGGGGAGTCAACGGAGTTGTGTAGTTCCCCTTGTGCCCGCGGAAAAGAAGTAGGGACTGCATGCAAATGCTGGCAAGCATGCCGCGAAAAAGCTCATGACAAACAAGAGATGTCGACATTAAGCACGCGTCAACACACAGCATTTCGCTGTAGTTGCCTGTCGGGCGAGGCTAGGGAAACGCATACCTGATGCCAGCCCGGGAGTTGGGTTGCCGGGAGGATAACGGCCCCACCTGCACCCGGCTGCTGCACTGGGAGCGGGACACGCCGGGCGGCAGGACAGGGCGCATGCTTGCGCTGGTCCGGTGCGAAAAGTCCGGTGGCAAGCCAGTGAAGGGTGCTGATAACTCCACCGCGCCATGCGTTGAAAAAACCACATTCCCGAGGCAGTTCGCTATTGCCGCGGGGTTTCTTCGGCCATTTCAGATGGGCGAATGCCTAGATCACGCGCTCAGCACGCAGCTCTGCAATGTAGTCGGTGCTGTAACCCAGTTGAGTCAGAACCTCATCCGTGTGCTCGCCCAGCAGTGGCGAGCGTGTCACCTCGGTCGGACTGTCCGACATCTTGATCGGGTTGCCAACCGTCAGGTATTTGCCGCGCTTGGGGTGATCGACTTCAACAATGGTGCCGGTTTCGCGAAGTGCCGGTTCTTCGGAAATCTCCTTCATTGAAAGAATCGGGCCGCAGGGAATATCGTACTTGTTGAGAATGTCCATGGCCTCAAACTTGGTCTTGGTCATGGTCCATTGCTCGATGCGCGCGAAAATGGGTTTCAGGTGCAGGAGGCGCGCGGCAGGCGTCGCATAGGCATCATCATCGATCCAGCCTTCTTCGCCGATCACCTTGCAGACTGCGGGCCAGACAGCGCCCTGGGTGATGAAGTAGATGTAGGCATTGGGATCTGTCTCCCATCCCTTGCACTTGAGGATGGATCCGGGCTGGCCGCCACCGGATGCATTGCCTGCGCGGGGCACGGCTTCGCCGAACTTCCCGTCAGGGTACTGCGGGTACTCGTGCATGGTGTGGGTGCGTTCCAGCCGCTGCTGATCGCGCAGCTTCACGCGGCAAAGGTTCAGCACGGCATCCTGCATCGGGGCCAGTACCTTCTGGCCGCGCCCAGTTGAGTTGCGCTGGTAAAGTGCCGCCACGATGCCCAGCGCCAGATGAAGCCCAGTGCCGCTGTCGCCGATCTGGGCGCCCGTAACCATGGGCGGGCCGTCGTCAAATCCAGTGGTGGATGCAGAGCCGCCGGCACACTGGGCCACGTTCTCATAGACCTTGCAATCTTCATAGGGCCCAGGCCCGAAGCCCTTGACAGAGGCCACAATCATGCGCGGGTTCAGCTCCTGAATATGATCCCAGGTGATGCCCATGCGGTCGAGGGCTCCCGGGGCAAAGTTTTCAACCAGCACGTCGCATTGCTTGATGAGCGTGTCGAGGACTTCCTTACCCTTGGCGGTTTTGGTGTCCAGCGTGATCGAGCGCTTGTTGTGGTTCAGCATGGTGAAGTACAGGCTGTCCACGCCGGGAATGTCGCGCAACTGACCGCGGGTCGCATCCCCTTCACCGGCGCGTTCGACCTTGATCACATCAGCACCAAACCACGCCAGCAACTGCGTGCAGGTAGGTCCGGACTGGACGTGTGTGAAGTCGAGAATACGCACCCCGTCTAATGCTTTGCTCATGGTGAAAGTCCTCCTGAAATATGTTGTATGGCTGGGGTCTCAGAACCGGCAATCGTACTGGACACTGCGCGCAGCCAGGCCAGAAGCCGGCGGGGCTTGACAGCCGGTCAGTGGTCAGCCGCTGGTTTGGCGATCTGAGCCTCGAGTTCCATCAGGCGTTTGCGCAAGGCGCGGTCTTCGGCAAAACGGTTGCTTTCGTCACGCACAACTGCAACGATATCGGATATGGTGCCGTCCGCAGCGTGCAGCAAGGCCACAGTGAACGCGATCGATAGCGAATGGCCATCTTTGTGCACTGCGGGTACGCGAAGCACATCGTTGCCGTAACGGGTAACGCCCGTCTCCATGGTCTTGTGGTAGCCATCCCAGTGCCGCTGCTGCTGGCGCTGGGGAATGATCAGGTCAAGCGATTTTCCGAGAGCTTCGCTTTCGGTGTAGCCGAACATGCGCTCTGATGCAGGATTCCAGAGCGTAATGGCGCCGCTGGCATTGGACGCCATGATGGCGTCGCCAACCACCTCAACCAGCTGCCGGAATTCAATCGTTGATTGCATAAGCTTGCTCCTCGTTTTGAAAAACGAACCGTTGAAACAAAGACGGCGTTCATTTGAACGCCGTCTTCAAAGCCTTGAAACTCAAGGAGTTAACACTTCGTGATTACACAGCGTTTGCAGCGTGCATGGCGGCGATCTCGTCCTTGCTGTAGCCGAGCTCGGTCAGCACTTCGTCGGTGTGCTCGCCCAGCAGGGGCGATGCCGTTACTTCAGGCTTGGTGTCAGAAAACTTGATCGGGCTGCCAACGGTGAAGTAGCTACCGCGCACTTTGTGCGGTACTTCAACAATGGAGCCACTGGCCCGCAGCGATGGGTCATTCAATAAATCCTTCATTGACAACACGGGCGCGCAGGGGATGTCAAACTTGCGGAAGATGTCCACGGCTTCAAATTTGGTCTTGTCAGCGATGAATGCTTCAATCGTAGCGAAAATTTCCATGATGTGCGGCTGGCGTGCTTTGGCCGTGGTGTAGGCGGGGTCGGTTTTCCACTCGGGTTTACCCAGCGCGTCGCAGATTGGCTCCCAAGCGTGACCCTGAACCGTGAAATAGATGTAAGCGTTGGGGTCGGTTTCCCAGCCTTTGCACTTCAAAATCCAGCCAGGTTGTCCGCCACCGCCAGCATTGGCGCCACGCGGTACCACGCCGTCTTTGAAGGCTTCCATTTCATGCGGGTATTGCGGGTACTCTTCCAGGTAGCCGAGGTTGTCCAGACGTAACTGGTCGCGCATTTTGACGCGGCACAGATTGAGCACACTGTCCTGCATGGACACGGCGACTTTTTGGCCCTTGCCAGTCTGCTGGCGGCCGATGTAGGCCGTCAAAATACCGATGGCGAGGTGCATGCCGGTATTGCTGTCGCCCAAAGCGGCAGCCGAAATGGTTGGGCCTGAGTTCTCGCCCTTCCAGTAGCCAGTGGTGGACGCCGCGCCGCCTGCGCACTGGGCCACGTTTTCGTAAACCTTCAAGTCTTCGTAATGGTGGCCGTCAGAGAAACCCTTGACGGATGCCAGAATCATTTTGGGGTTGAGTGACTGGATGTGTTCCCAAGTGAATCCCATACGGTCCAGCGCGCCCGGTCCAAAGTTTTCAACCAGGACGTCGCTTGTTTTGATGAGTTTTTCCAGGATGGCCTTGCCCTCGGCCTTCTTCGTATCCAGGGTCAGGCCGCGCTTGTTGCTGTTGAGCATGGTGAAGTACAGCGCGTCAGCGCCTTCGATGTCGCGCAACTGGCCGCGGGTGACGTCGCCAGAGCCAGGACGCTCGACCTTGATCACGTCAGCGCCGAACCAGGCCAGCATCTGAGTGCAGGCGGGACCGGCCTGAACGTGGGTGAAGTCGATGATCTTGATGCCGTTGAGGGGTTTGTTACTCATTTTCTTTCTCCTAAATAGTGATTCGGATTACTTTTTCTTGGCGCTTTGCGGATTCAGGCTGGTGATTCGTCCGCTTTCCGTACCAGCTGTTTCGTCGATGATCGCGTTGATCAGGGTTGGCCTGCCGGATGCGACGGCTTCGTCCAGAGCTTTCGCAAGTTCTTCTGGCGTGTTGGCAAGCACGCCAACGCCGCCGAAGGCCTGCATCATCATCTCATAGCGGGCATTTTTTACAAAAACCGTAGGTGCCACATCGCCACCGCGTGGATTCACGTCGGTGCCTTTGTAAATACCGTTGTTGTTGAAGACAATTACGCAAATCGGCAGGTTGTAGCGGCAGATCGTTTCGACCTCCATGCCGCTGAAGCCAAAGGCGCTGTCACCCTCGATAGCGATGACCGGTTTGCCGGTGACTACCGCAGCGGCGACAGCAAAGCCCATACCGATCCCCATGATGCCCCAGGTACCGACGTCCAAGCGCTTGCGCGGCTCGTACATGTCCACAATGCTGCGGGCAAAATCAAGAGTGTTCGCGCCTTCATTCACGACGATGGCGTCGGGACGTGCCTTGACGGCGTTGCGAATGACATTGAGCGCACTATGGAAGTTCATGGTTGCCGGGTTGAGCGCCAATGTGGCGGCCATTTTCGACAGATTTTTTTCCTTGCGTTCTGCAATCCCCTGCGTCCAGTCTGCTGGCGGCTTGACCCAGTTAGGGCCGAGGCCCGCAAGCAGCGCGGCCACGCAAGAGCCGATATCACCAACCAGTGGTGCTGCGATCGGTACATTGCTGTCCATTTCAGTCGGCGAAATGTCGATCTGAATGAACTGTTTTGATTCCGGCGTACCCCAGGTTTTGCCCTTGCCATGCGACAGCAGCCAGTTCAGGCGCGCACCAACCAGCATCACCACGTCGGCTTCAGCCAGTACGTGCGAACGGGTGGCTGAGGCTGACTGTGCATGCGTGTCGGGAAGCAGACCTTTGGCCATGGACATCGGCAGATAAGGGATGCCGGTTTTTTCAACGAGTGCACGGATGTCGGCGTCGCACTGCGCGTAGGCTGCGCCTTTGCCCAGAACGATCAGCGGGCGCTTTGCGCCCTTGAGCAAGTCAAGAGCCCGCTGGACAGATTCAGGGGCCGGGAGCTGACGCGGTGCGGGATCGATGACCTTGATGAGGGAACGTTTGCCCGCGGCGGCATCCATGGTTTGCGCGAAAAGCTTGGCCGGCAGATCGAGGTAGACACCGCCGGGACGGCCCGACAGCGCTGAGCGGATGGCGCGTGCAATGCCAACGCCAATGTCTTGTGCATGAAGCACGCGATAAGCGGCCTTGCAAAGTGGCTTGGCAATGGCCAACTGGTCCATTTCCTCATAGTCACCCTGCTGGAGGTCGACGATTTCGCGCTCGCTGGAACCGCTGATCAAAATCATGGGAAAGCAGTTGGTTGTTGCGTTCGCCAGGGCGGTCAGACCATTCAGAAATCCGGGAGCCGATACCGTCAGGCAGATTCCCGGCTTTTGCGTCAGGAAGCCTGCAGCTGCTGCGGCATTGCCCGCGTGCTGCTCGTGGCGAAAGGAAATCATGCGGATCCCCTCGGCCTGCGCCTTGCGCGTCAGGTCGGTGATGGGAATGCCGGGCAGGGCGAATATCGTGTCAATGCCGTTGAGCTTCAAGGCATCAATGACCAGGTGAAACCCGTCGGTTAATTCTTGTGATTCTGTGGTGTTTGTCATGATGGAATGTCTCTTCGTTTGACTTGTATAAAAGTTGAACAATACGGGCTGGCGGTAGCGGTCAGCGCTGGAAAAATAATATTTCATCCAGATCAGGCTCCCGGCTGTGAATTTCGCCTTCCGCTCGTGCACCCAGACGGGTCTTTTGCACCGTCGGGTTATCATAGGAATCGATTCAGGTTCCGCCATTGACCGCGGTCAATTTTCACTAAAACATTTGTCTTAATAACCGCGTCACCGCCTCGTCTCGAAACCATGTCATCCGTCGAATCCCATCCAGATAAAAATGTCATTCGGGTTCAACTGACGCAAAATGCCGTCCTTAGCAATCTGAGCGAACTTGAGCGGAGTGAGCTTGAGCGTCTTTTAACCGTTGTGGACTGCAACAAAGGCGACTTTTTACTCCATCAGGGGGTGCACGACATGGAGCAGTATTTCGTGCTCGACGGCATTCTCAAGAGGGTGGTTGCCAATAGCCTGGCGAAGGAGATGATCTTGCGCTTTGCCGACGAGCGCGACATGGAAACCAGCTACGCGGCGTGGCGGTTGGGGACGCCGACGCCGTACAGCATTGTTTCGGTTACCAAGGCCCGGGTCGTCAAGTTGCCGCTACCGCAGTGGGTGGCCTTCATGGAACAGCATCCGGCAATCAAAAATTCTTTTGAATACGCAGTTATGCAGCTGATGAGCGAAATCATGGCGCATACCATCACGCTTCACATGCTTGACGCACCAGGACGCGTAAACCGTTTCATGCGCAAGCATCCGGAACTCTTTGAACGCATTCCCAAAAAAGAGCTCGCCGCTTATCTCAACCTTTCGGCTGAAACGCTCAGTCGCCTCAAGCAGCGCGGGAAAATCTGAGCCGATCTGCTGGAGGTGAAAGTACCAGAATAGCGTGAAGTTTGATTGACCAAGCGTCACCTCCGCATGTGCGGAAATGCCGCTTGGTGTTTAAAAATCAGGCAGACAGTTCGATGTGCTTGCGGCGCATTGGGCGCAAAACAAACCAGGCCATGAGTGCCGCAATCATGTTCATGACACTGGCCACGATAAACACGGCGTGCCAGTTACCCGTTGCTGCTGTCAACACGCTTGACAGTGGCACCAGCAGTGAAGCTGTGCCCTTGGCGGTGTACATCAGGCCTGCGTTTGCTGCAGCGTATTTTGATCCGAATGTGTCAGCGCATGTTGATGGAAAGAGGCTGTAAATTTCGCCCCAGGCGAAGAATACCAAGCCTGTCAGTATCACAAAGGCGATAGGGTTGCTGCCAAACGTGTACAGCGCCAAGATGCCGACAGATTCTAGTGCGAATGCAAACAGCATGGTTGGTTCGCGGCCAATTTTGTCAGAAACCCAGCCAAAGAAAGGACGGGTAAGGCCGTTGAGCACGCGGTCAATTGCCAAAGCGAAGGTCAGGGCGGGCAACACCAGACCCATGATGTTGACGGGTGTATCCCCGATCTTGAAGTCTTTCGCGATAGGACCAAGCTGAGCAGTTGCCATTAGCCCGCCAGCTGCGACCATGACAAACATGATGTACATCACGTAAAACACTGGTGAACGCAAAACTTCGGAAGGCTTGTAGTCACGTTTGGTTTGCGGAACGAGGGGATTAATCTTCGCCGCAAATTTTTTCGACCCGAGAGGAGCGGTTTTGAGAAACAAGGCGGCCAGCATGACAATGACGCCTTGTCCTATACCGAAGTACAGAAACGCTGCCTGGTAGCCGTCAGATTTGATGAAGGCTGAAATCGGAATAATGGTAAGCGCCGAGCCTGCACCGAAGCCTGCAGCGGTCAAGCCGGCTGCAAGTCCGCGCCGATCCGGAAACCACTTCAAAGCATTGCCGACACAAGTGCCATACACGGCTCCTGCACCTATGCCGCTGATAGCAGCTGAAAAATAGAGAAACGCCAGGGAATCCGCAACCGAGTTCATCATCCAGCCGATACCACACAGCAGTCCACCAACCAGAACCACAGGGCGTGGACCAAAACGATCAACGAGGTAACCCTCGATAGGTACCAGCCAGGTTTCGGTCAGCACGAAGATCGTGAAAGCTACCTGAATGGCGGCGCGGCTCCAGCCATACTTTTCAGAAATCGGGTTGACGAAAAGTGTCCAGCCATACTGCAGGTTGGCAATCATCGCCATGCAGACGATACCCAAAATTAGTTGCAGCCACCTTGACGCGTTCGGCGTACTTGATGTTGCGGTAGCAGTCTCTGTCATTTGTGCGTCTCCAAAATTTTTAGTAGGGTTACGGTACACAGGGGTCGCGAATCGCCAGTGTTAACTCTGGGGCTAACACTTTCCTGCACGTGCGCCTATTGTGAAACGTACGCAAAAAAATCGCTTGATCGCGGTCAAGTTTGGAGAATTCTCGACGCAAACTGCGGGTTTACGTGAGCATGAAGCCATGCTCGGATCGTTACTGTGAGGACGTTTTACATGTTCTGGCGAGCATTGAATTTAATTTACCTGTTTATGGAAAGCGAGTGGCATGAAAAAATTGTTTATGTTCGTGGTGCTTCTCGGTGGCTTTGGTGTTCGTGCGCAGACCTGTGAAGGTGGTCTCTATCTCAATCCACAGGTCATCCGTGGTGAGGGGTCTGCACAGGCCGATGTGTCGTCGCGTGAGCTCATTGAATTTGTTCGTCCTTCTGGGCTGCCATTGTTACCAGTTGTCAACATCAAGGACGTGCAGGATGTACTGGGCGCGATCAAGCGGCCTGTACCGCCGTGCTGGGTGTATGGGAATCCAGTGGCGGGCCTGAGTTCGGGTTATCGGCCGGTGTCCGTCAATGTCGATCCGATCCAGTCTGCCGTACTCATCCTTTCCGACGTTGGCAAGGTTAAAGACGCGAAGCCGGTCGAACTACAAGCGCTGTCACCCGCCGAGCAAACTCGGATTTTGACAAAGCTCAAGACTACGGCGTGCCTTGGCATAAAAAGCGGGGCGACCACTGCGCTTGTCAAAGCAGAAAAACTTTGCGGCGAGGTCGTTGAGGTCGCGCCGCAACAGGGGCTCGGACAAAACTTTCTGCCGACCAAAGCTGCGTTTCAGTGGCAGGCAAATAAGTGGGTTGGACTTGTTACGCGGCTGTCGTCTGCGCGATCGGCCACCATGCAGAATCAGTTTGGCACAGATGAGCGGGTTCACTTTGCCCAGCTATTGATCGTGCCTACCAGTGGCTCAAGCTGGGGCTATGGTTTGTATGTTCACCCCGGCGTTGCGTCAGAGCCGATACGCAAAGTTTCAGGCCTGTTTGCATCGATGAAGAATCCTAACGCTGCGCTCCTTCGTGCGTTGGATTTGGGAGGGAAATATGAATTTTCTCTGCCGTCCGAAGTGGATACCAAAGCGATGATAAAAACGCTGGCTATCGGCTCATAGAGGCAAGGTCGGGGACGAAGCTCAAAGTAACGTTCCCCCGACAATGCGTGGCGGTCAAGTCTCCGGTGGGGTTAGTACGGCAAGGAGGCAACGAAAAATGAATTACCGTGATCGTTGCTATACCGAAGATACCGAACAGCTTTGCTGCCCGGGCGCCCTTGAGTCAGGTCGCTTTTCAAGGCGCACGTAGCCACTGTCCAGGTCCATCGCATTGGACAAAAGTTTCACTAGTGCATAAACCGTGCTGATATGGGGTGTGGGGGTCTGTGTAAGGCGACCCAATTCGACTACAGAGCCGACCAGCGCGTCGATTTCCGGTGCCCGACCTGCTTCCACGTCCTGCAACATGGAGGTCTTGTGCTTACCGACCTTTTCTGCTCCGGCAATGCGTTTTTCCAAAGATACTCGAAACTCTATGCCCAGCTTGCCTGCAACCGCCTGGGCTTCAAGCATCATATTGGTGGCGAGCTCCCGTGTCAGCGGAAACTGGCATATATCAACAAGCGTTGAATGGGACAGACTGCTGATGGGGTTGAATGTAAGGTTACCCCAAAGCTTTAACCATATCTCTGCACGGATGTTGTCGAGCACAGGCGCCTTGAAGCCGGCGTTGGCAAAACATTCCGAGATACGGGTAACCCTGTCGCTGATTGTCCCGTCAAGTTCGCCGAGCGGAAACCTGTCCCCTTCGATGTGCTTCACGACGCCCGGTTTAACCAGTTCGGATGCCGGATAGACCACGCAACCCAGCACGCGCCTGGCGGGAATATTCTGCAGGATGGTGCCTGATGGATCAACGCTATGAACCTGTGATTCCTGCAGTGCACCACCGTGTTTGTGAAAATACCAGTAGGGGATGCCGTTCTGCATGGTCACCACCACGGTGTCGGGCCCGAACAGTTTTGGGACATCGCTGGCAACCGCTTCAAGCTGGTGCGCTTTCATCGCAAGAATGACCAAATCCTGGGGACCTGTTTCCTCATAGTTGTTGCTGGCCTTTACATCGGTGGCGATGTGCTCGCTGCCATCGTGCATGATGAGTTTCATGCCGTTCTCGCGTATGGCTGTGAGATTGGCGCCGCGGACCATGAAGGTGACGTCTTCACCTGCCAGGGCAAGTTTGACGCCTACATAGCCGCCGATGGCGCCTGCTCCGATGATTGCAATTTTCACGCTCGTCCTCTCAAGAAGTTATTTTGGGCAGCTTACTCAAACCGATTGGCGAGTTTTCCGATACCTGCGATCTCGACTTCAATATCGCTTCCAGGTTTCATCGAACCCAAACCCAATGAAGTGCCGCACAGGATGATGTCACCAGGAAAAAGACTCATGTCATGCGAAATGCGGCTGACCAGTTGCTCGACCGAAAACCGCATATCGCTGATCGGGTATTCCTGGCGCACGCTACCGTTCAGTGTGGTTTTTACAACAAGGGTATGGGGGTCGAGACCTGTCGCCACAACCGGACCAAATGGACAAAAGGTATCGAAACCCTTGGCGCGTACCCATTGGGTAAAACTTGTGTCGCTGTTAAGGATGTCGGCATGCGTGACATCGTTCGCGCAGGTGTAGCCGAACACATGATCCATGGCCTGGTCTTCGCTGACGGCAGTCGCGGTCTTGCCGATCACGATACCGAGTTCACCTTCAAAGACGATTTTCCCTTCCTGGATTGGCTTTCGGATCACTTCACCTGGGTTAAGCCAGGAGTTTGGCGCTTTTAGCAGGTACAAAGGATCGGTGGGCGCCGAGAGTTGCAGCTTGTCACCCAGCGCCTTGAAGTTGTTCCATAGCGCGATGATTTTGGTCGGTTGCACCGGCACTAGCAGCTTCACGTCAGCCAGCGGCAACACCCGGTTTGTGGGGACTGCGCTGTTGAACATGTTCCCTTCGAAAACCCTCACTTGCCCATTCTTCAGGGAGCCGAAGCGGATTGTGCTTCCATCCATAAAACGCAGCCAGTGATTTGACATCCGTATCTTTCAAATTTGAAAACAGTAGGCGCCAGCCATGAAGTCGGCTTGCTCGTTGCGCACCATGCGCGTGGTCGTTTGTACGCTCAGGCCGTCATCAGGCTAAGTGACTTGCTTGCCGGAACGGGGCAGAAGGCGGAGCGCGAACGGCTTGTAGTCATTCCGGCGTAGCAGCGGGCCTTCTCGGTTTCGATGGCGTTGACCAGAAATTCAGCTTCGTACGCGCGCAATAGATGCGACTGCTCTGTTTGCAGATAGGTGCGTACATCGGCGCGACCATGGGCCTGCATCTGCAGGCGGGTGTAGGTCACAGTATCCCAATTCCAGCTCAGGCCTAACTCATGAAACGCCGCATTGTAGGCGTGTCGATGGGTTTCATCGGCGTGGCTGGTCGTATGGTCAAGCAGGGTGTGGCGCATGGTAATTCTCCTTAAGTGGGTTGACGTGCTGAAGGTACTTTTCGAGCCCTGATGTAACGGGCTGGAGACAAATATAGAAGTAATAAACAATTAATAATAGTTAAAGTATTTGATACTATTCATAATCTATAAGTTATACATAAATTGGTTGAATACAACTCAACCTGCCCGGTACCTGTTCAAGTTGAAAATACCGGGTTTGAAGCCATCGTCTGCGGTGGAGTAGCGCCTGTGCTCAATCAGGCTTTTGGCCAATTTCAAAATTCGCCATCATCTCCAGCGCGCGCACCATTACAGAGTGATCCCACGCTTTGCCGCCATGTGCGGCGCACGAGTTGAACAACTCCTGGGCCATCGCAGTGTTGGGCAGCGATACCCCCAGCGCGCGTGCGCTGCTGAGGGCAAGGTTCAGGTCTTTCTGATGCAATTCAATGCGGAAGCCGGCCTCGAAGGTGCGTTTGACCATGCGTTCGCCATGCACCTCCAGAATTTTTGAGGACGCAAAGCCACCCATCAAGGCCTGGCGCACGCGCGCCGGGTCAGCGCCGGCGCGTGCCGCAAACAGCAAGGCCTCGGCCACCGCTTCAATATTCAGCGCCACGATGATCTGGTTGGCTACCTTGGCAGTTTGTCCATCACCATTGCCACCCACCAGCGTGATGTTCTTGCCCATCAGCTCGAACAGCGGTTTAACACGTTCAAATACGCTATCCGGTCCACCAACCATGATGGACAGGGTGGCGTTTTTTGCACCTACCTCACCGCCGGAAACGGGGGCATCCAGATAGTCGCAGCCCAGTGCATTAATTTTTTTGGCGAACGTCTTTGTCGCGATTGGTGAGATCGAGCTCATATCGATGACCAACTTGGGGGTGCGGCCGGTCGTCTCGGCGGTGGATGACTTTAGGCCGGCGGCAATACCTGCTTCGCCAAACAACGCGTCTTCCACATCCGGTGTATCAGGCACCATGATGAGGACGATGTCGGCCCGCTCGGCCACGCCAAGGGCACTCAAACATTGTGTAGCGCCACTGCTGGCAATGGCCTCGGGCATCTTGCCAAGGCTGTAAACAAACAATTGGTGTCCGGCATTGATAAGGTGGCCCGCCATGGGCGTGCCCATGATGCCGAGACCGACGAAGCCGACTTTCAGGGTTTGGAAAGTCATTCGATGATCTTTCAATTTTCAGCCTCGGGTTATTGGGCGAGCTGCTGACGCCATCCCAGTCCGGCCTCGGTGGTCGTCGCGGGCTTGTATTCGCAGCCTATCCAGCCGCTATAGCCAATGCGGTCAAGGTGCGCGAACAAAAATGCGTAATTAATCTCTCCAGTACCGGGCTCGTTGCGTCCGGGGTTGTCGGCCAACTGAATGTGGCCGATGCGCGCGAGGTGCTTTTGCATCGATGCTGCCAGCTCGCCTTCCATGCGTTGCGCGTGGTAGATGTCGTATTGCACGAAGGCGTTGTCGGCATTCACTTCGTCCAGAATGTCCAGCGCCTGGGCCGTGCGGGTCAAGTAGAAGCCTGCGATATCAAAGGTGTTGATTGGTTCGATCAACAGTTTGAGGCTCACCTTCTTCAGCTCGTTAGCCGCGTAACGCAAGTTTTCTACCAAGGTTTTGCGTAGCACCGCGTCGCTGACACCGGCAGGCGCCTTGCCGGCCAGGCAGTTGAGTTGACCCACGTCCAGTGCTTTGGCATAAGTGATGGCCTGGGCCACGCCGGCACGAAATTCCTCCGAGCGGTCGGGGTGACAGGCAATGCCACGCTCGCCCTCGTCCCAATTACCCGCGGGCAGGTTGTGCAGCACCAATTTGAGCTTATGGGCTCTCAGTCGGTTCCCGATGTCCTCAATGCTGAAGGCATAAGGAAACAAAAATTCGACCGCCTCAAAGCCGGCTTTGGCGGCCTGCTCGAACCGGTCTAAAAAAGGATGCTCGTTGAACAGCATCGTGAGGTTCGCGGCAAAGCGGGGCATGCATCGTCTCCCTTGTATTCAGGACTGTTTTTTGGGGTTTTGTGACGCGGCGTTATTCGAGCAGGCCGGCCAGCTCAAGCCCTTTCAAACCCTCAGGGTGCCGGCAATCGATATCTTCGAACTCGTTTACCTTGTCGATCTCGGTGCCCATCGCAATGTTGGTTACTTTCTCGAGAATGATCTCCACCACCACCGGTACCCGGTGCTCGGCTGCAAGTGCTTGTGCCTGTTGCAGGGCTGCCTGGATATCGTCCGGATGCTTTACGCGCAGTGCCTTGCATCCCAGGCCCAGGACTACGGCGACGTGGTCTACGCCGTAGCTTCGAAGGTTGTCGGGCGAGGCCGGGACATTGATGTTGTCAAAAGCCAGCTGCACGCAGTAGTCCATCTCAAAACCGCGTTGTGCCTGGCGAATCAGCCCGAGGTACGAGTTGTTGACCAGCACATGCACATAAGGCAGCTTGAATTGCGCGCCCACCGCGAGTTCTTCAAGCAGGAACTGGAAGTCGTAGTCGCCGGTAATGGCCACAACTGTGCGGGCCGGATCGGCGGCCACCACACCCAGCGCCGCAGGCATTGACCAGCCCAGCGGCCCGGCCTGGCCGCAATTTATCCATTGGCGCGGCCCGTAGATGTTCAGAAATTGTCCGGCCGCTATCTGGCTCAATCCGATATTGCTCACATAAACGGTATCTCGGGGGAAGGCCTTGTTCATTTCCTCGTACACGCGTTGCGGCTTGATGGGCACGTTGTCGTAGTGCGTTTTTCGATGCATCAGGCGCTTGCGTTCGGCACAGCGGTGCGCCCAGTCGCTGCGGTCCGTCAATTGTCCAGACGCCTTGCGTTCGCGCGCGGCCTGCACGAAAAGCTCAAGCGCGGCCTTTGCGTCTGAAACAATGCCGAGGTCCGGCGTGAAAACGCGGCCAATCTGGGTTGGCTCGATGTCCACGTGCACAAACGTGCGCCCCTTGCAATACACCTCTGGCGAGCCGGTGTGGCGATTTGCCCAACGGTTGCCGATACCGAGTACAAAATCACTGGCCAGCATCGTCGCGTTGCCATAGCGGTGGCTGGTTTGAAGCCCGACCATTCCGGCCATCAGCGGATGGTCGTCGGGGATGATTCCCCAGCCCATCAGCGTGGGAATGACTGGCACGCCCGTAAGTTCGGCGAGCTCGATGAGTAGTGCGCACGCATCGGCATTGATGATGCCACCGCCGGCCACAATCAACGGCCGTTCTGACTTTGCCAACATGTCCAGAGCCTTGTCGATCTGCTTGCGTGTGGCTGCAGGCTTGTAAACGGGCAGCGGCTCGTACGTGTCGATGTCAAATTCAATTTCTGCCATCTGCACATCGAACGGTAAGTCCAGCAACACGGGGCCAGGACGGCCAGAGCGCATCAAGTGAAAGGCTTGCTGGAAGGCGCGCGGCAATTGTCCCGGTTCACGCACGGTGCATGACCATTTGGTGACTGGCTTGGAGATGGACTCGATATCCACCGCTTGAAAATCCTCCTTGTAGAGTCGCGCGCGGGGCGCCTGGCCCGTGATGCAAAGAATCGGAATGCTGTCAGCGCTTGCCGAATACAGGCCAGTGATCATGTCCGTGCCACCTGGGCCGGAGGTGCCTATGCAAACACCGATATTGCCCGCTGCTGCGCGGGTATAGCCCTCAGCCATATGGGAGGCGCCCTCCACATGGCGTGCCAGGATATGGCTGATAGATTCCCGCTCCCGGAGGGCTGCATAAAGTGGGTTTATGGCAGCACCCGGCACTCCGAATGCCTGCGTGATGCCTTCTTTTTCCATTACCAGTACAGCGGCCATGGCGGCCTTCATTTTTGCCATTGATGTCTCCTGTTATTTGACTGAGCGGCGGGCTTGCTGCTGCTGTCAATGCAACACCAGCCCTGACCGGTGTGCGATGCACCGTGTCTGAGGCCAATGTAAAAACAAGAGACGATTAATGACAGTTAAAGTATTTGATACTATCTATTAGCAATACGTTATGTATTGATTGGGAAAAAATGAAAAATGCGACGCTGCGCCAGTTAAAAGTCTTTGAATCAGTGGCCCGGAATTTGAGCTTCTCCCGGGCCGCAGAAGAGCTGCATTTGACGCAGCCTGCGGTGTCCATACAAGTAAAAAAACTTGTTGATCACGCCGGTCTGCCCCTGTTTGAACAGCTCGGAAAAAAGATCCACCTGACTCCCGCGGGTGTGGAGATGCTGCATTCCAGCAGGATCATCATCCAGCAGTTCAAGGAGGTTGAGGACGCGATGGCGCAATTCAAGGGCGTGTCGGGCGGCAAGCTCAATGTTGCAGTCATCAGTGCTGGCGATTATTTTTTCCCGCGTTTGCTCGTTGAGTTTGCGCGGCGCCATGAAGGCGTTGCGCTGAACTTTGGTGTGTGCAATCGCGAGGAATTGCTTGATCAGCTCAACGACAACCTGACCGACCTTGCCATCATGGTCAGGCCGCCGCAAGACATGGATTTTGATACGGTCAGTGAACCGTTTGCGCCGCATCCCTATGTTTTTGTTGCTGCGCCGGATCATCCCCTGGCTGGCAAGAAACGGATAGCCATGGCCCGCCTGACGCGTGAGCCGTTTGTGGTGCGTGAGAAAGGTTCCGACACCTGGAATTCAATGGAAGAAGGTTTTGGCCGGCATCTTGCCGAGCTGAATATCGTGATGGAGATCAAGAGCACTGAAACCATCAAGCAGGCCGTCATTGCCGGCATGGGTGTGAGTTTTCTTTCAGCGCACACTATCAGCCGCGAATTGCAGGTGGGCAGCCTCACCGTACTTGATGTTCAGGGTTTTCCGCTGATGCTCAACTGGTATGTGGTGCATCGCAGGAACAAGCGTCTGACGCCTGTGGCACAGGCTTTCAAGACCTTTCTTGTGACTGATGGCGCCGCGCTGATTGAGCAGACCATCGGGTTCACTCCAAAACGTGGTCGTCCGGCTACAGGCCGTCATGCACCTTCGGCCTAGTTTCTAGCGCAACAGGAAATAAGCAGCCAGAAGATAAAGCACAGCCCCGAAGACTTTTTTCAGTGGGCGTATGTCCATTCCGTGCGCGGTGCGCGCACCAAAGGGCGCTGTGCACATGCTGGCCAATGCGACGATGAACAGTCCCGGCAGGTACAGATAGCCCACAGAACCTGGTGGCATGGGCGGCATGTTTTGTCCGGCCCAAATATAGCCCAGCGTCCCTGCAAATGCTATGGGGAATCCCAGGGCTGCCGAGGTACCTACAGCATCATGGATTTTTACGTTGCACCAGGTCATGAACGGGACCGATACGAACGCACCCCCTGCGCCGACCAGCGCCGACACCATGCCAATCACCCCACCCATGCCGAGTGTGCCCGCCCGGCCCGGCAGGGTCCGGCTCGGCTTCGGCTTGCGGTCCAGAAACATCTGCGTGGCAGAAAAAGCCACAAAAACCGAGAACAGGATGCTCAACACCCGGCCGGGCAAAGCCACTGCGATTTGCGCGCCAATCAGTGACCCCAGCAGGATCCCGGGCGTCAGCAAACGCACGACGGGCCAGAGCACTGCACCGCGCCGGTTGTGCGCGCGCACCGATGAGAGGGATGTGAAACAGATGGTTGCCAGCGATGTGGCGACCGCCATCTTCACAGCGTATTCCTGTGGGAATCCCTTGGACGACAGGATGAAGGAAATGAAGGGAACCATCAGCATGCCGCCGCCTATGCCCAGCAGGCCGGCAAGAAAACCAGTCGCAGCTCCGAGCAACAGGAGTTCGACAATGAGTTGGGGTTCGACAGTCATGGGGCGAGGCCGCGCCCGGATGGGGCCACGGGGAGGCTTGAAAGGATGGGAAAAAAGGTGTCTGCGAGTACCACCGGACCGTCATCCTGAACCAGGGTTCAGGTGGGCGAGGGCAGTCTGGATTCGGGTTCGTCTAACGCGAGACGATCACACCACCCAGACAATTTACCAAGCCCGAGCTCAAAGAGCATTGGTACAAGGAAATATAAAGTCCAATGCGTACCGCAGACGACATGATTGTAGGCCTGCGGGAAGGTTTGTGCAGGTTGTGTATGCCTGATAGCGAGTAAAGAATGGTCTGCAGAACGCAGAATTGCTTAAAGCAACTGCCCGTCCATGCCGAGTGCATGGTCCAGCCGTTGTATGAGCGCTGCCAGCTCAGGCTGGGCTTCACCTTGCAGGCTGGCGAACTCTGAGTTCACAGGCGTGATCGGCGTTGCCAACACAGCGGCCTCATGGCTGACGCGCTCGGGTACTTCAAACGCTAGGTTAAGCGCGGCAAGCACGGCGATGCGGTCGCGTGCCTTGATTTTGCCGGCATCACGGATCTTGCACATCGCCGCATCCACCTTGCTGACAGCGTCAAGCAGGCGGGCATCGCCGTTTTCCGGGCAGCCGAGTAGGTAGCTCTGCCCCATGATTTGTACTTCGAGCTGTTTCATCGGTCGCCTCCCAGCGCCGATGGCATGCTGGTGCCGGCGATTTCGGGCAGGCGTTCAAGCAGGGCGTCGACACGGGCGCGGGCTGCGCTCAGGCGTGATTTCAGGGAGTCGCGTTCATGCGTCAGCACGCTGACCTGCTCGCCCAGCAGGGCGTTCGTGCGCTGTAATTCCTCGTAGCGCAGCAGCAGCCGCTCCACGCGCTCGGTAATCTGGTCAATTTGGGTTTGATCCGGCATATCTTCTTGGATTGTAGGGTTTGCCGCAGCTTGCCGCGTAGAATCTCCCGTGTTGGTGCTCGCAGTGTGGTTCGCACGCTGCAGTTCAACGGGAAGCAGGGGGGAGTCAAAGCCATCCAGACCGGACATTCCGGCAC
>JANYFF010000161.1 GCA_025362825.1 Polaromonas sp.
TAGTCGGTCCGGTACGTTTACCGAGTTTGATGTAGAGCTTGACGGCTCGAATACGCTCTTCGTATGAATACATGAACTACCTCCTAGTAGTCCAAGTTATTGTCCGCACCACCGCCTGTCAATTTTCGGTCGGCGGCAACAGCTAAAGGCAGTTGTATTGAAAACCTTTGCTTCAGGACCCACCATCCACCTGATTGTTTAATAAATCTGCAGAGGAAGTTTGGGAGGCCCGGGAAATTGACTATCGGCAGACGCCGATGAGATGCCATACGAAGTGGAGCTGACTTTGGGGCGTCCGCTTGGTGTGCGTACCGTCAATTTGTAGTTCATCAGTAGCCAAATCTAATCATCAAGCATGATTAAAAAATTTACCACTCAGAACACTTTTTGGATCGATAAATCGATCTGTCTTTTGAACTGAGCACTAGTCAGCTGGTTAATTATTAGGCATACTTTTAAAGGTAATACTTCAGGTGACCCGGTGCCCTCCGAATCCGAAACCTCGTTGATGCCGCATGCGCCTTCGACGCCGCAATATTAGTACGCTTACAAAACCAGCTTCGCGCCAGTGATGGGTCAGATGATTTCCCGGTGAAACTTTACCGTTTCGGAGACGGATTAATAAAAGCCAGACGCGCATTGCCAAGTGGCGATGCAGCGAAAGCCATTGGCTACTGGCGAACCAGCAGAAGGCCATTTGCGCCGGCTTTCGTAAATACCTTGTAACTCAATTAATGGACTGAAGTTTTTCAGCCAATGTTGCCGTTGAAAGCTCCCCGGTTCGCGTGCTCATCAATTTTCCGTTGGAATCAAAAAACAACGTTGTTGGAAGTCCACGCTGATTGAAAACGCCTAGCGCCTGCCCCTTTGTGTCCAGAAGAACGTTGCGCAATGGCAGGTTGCGCGCAGCCAGCCAGCCGTTAACACGCTGCGCAGACTCTCCTTGATTGATAAAAACAAAGTTGACTGTAGGATTTTGGGCCTGAGCCTCATGCAACACGGGCATTTCACGCACACACGGCGGGCACCATGTGGCCCAGAGATTTACCACCATGGGTTTTCCCTCGAACTGCCTAAGGTCGACGGTAGCCCCTTGCAGGCTGATTAACGCCAAAGTCGGGAGCTTTTGTTCATCCTTTGGAAACGACAAAGCAAGAATACCGCCTGCCCAAATTATGGTGCCCGCGAATACGGCTGCCAGCAGAGGCTTGCGCATTACAGGCCTTTTAAGCAGCATGACAAAAGCGTATATCCATGCAGCGGCAAATCCAGCTAGCGGCCTCCACCCCCCGTCGCGGATATCGAGAACCGCAAGCGGCGACAACTGGTAAGCCGTGCTGAACTGTAGAACGAAAGCGAGCCGCGCCACGACGACGCCGATGATGAGGGTCTGAAACAGAATCGGTTCAACATCAATACCAACCCTGCGGCCGGCCCACTTGCCAATCGAGTCAGCCGCAATCACTGCAAAGAACATGAATAACAAAGATACGGGTAGAACAAGTGACCCAATTTGAAGTGTGTTCGGCATTGGTTAATTTCTCGTCGGCAATACGTTTAGCGGGATGCGCAAATAGGCGATCCCGTTCTCGTCTGCCGGAGGTAGCTGCCCCGCGCGTACATTCACCTGGATTGAAGGCAGGATCAGCGTTGGTACTTCCAGCGTCGCGTCTCGCGCATTCCGCATGGCAACAAACTCTTCTTCGCTAATACCGTCGCGAACATGAATGTTGCTCGCCTTTTGAGCCGCGATTGTCGTTTCCCACCGCGCCTCCCTGCCTTGCGGAGGGTAGTCATGGCAGACAAAGACCCGAGTTACAGGCGGAAGGGCGAGGAGCCGGCGCATCGAGCGATAAAGCGTGTGGGCATCGCCACCTGGGAAGTCGGCACGGGCTGTGCCGACATCAGGCATGAACAAGGTATCCCCAACAAAAACGGCGTCGTCAACCAAGTAAGCCATGTCAGCCGGTGTGTGGCCAGGCACCAGCAGGGCAGTCGCTTCTGTTTCACCGATCCTAAACACCTCGCCGTCTTTAAACAGATGATCGAATTGACTGCCATCCGGCAAAAAGGTTCGCTCAAGGTTGTAGAGCTTCTTAAAGGTCGCCTGCACTTCGCGAATATGCTCGCTAATAGCAATTCGCCCCCCGACTTGCTCTTGCAGGTACCGCGCTCCTGGCAGATGGTCTGCATGGGCGTGTGTTTCAAGAATCCATTGAACTGAAAGCCCCTCGGTCTTCAGATATGCGAGCACGGCGTCTACGGCGCCGGTATTTGTGTGCCCGGATTTGAAGTCGAAATCTAATACTGGGTCAATGACAGCCACCTTCTTCGTCGCAACATCAATGACGACGTAGGACACAGTCCAGGTCTTTGGATCAAAAAGCGGTTGAATGTGAGTGCGGATGGACATAGGATAATTTTCACATTACTTTATTGACGTTGATTATATTAATTAATATAGTGTATAGTCAAATTCTCGTTAAACATGCCAAATCCCACTGCCCTTACTCCCGAACTGCTGCGCGGCGCCGCTGCTGAGGCCGTCATTGCGCTAAAACTTCTCGCCAACACAGACCGGCTGCTGCTTTTGTGCCAGCTGTCGCAAAGAGAGATGTGCGTAAGCGAGCTTGAGGAAGCGCTCGACATCCGGCAGCCGACTCTGTCGCAGCAACTAGGTGTGTTGCGCAGTGAGGCCGTCGTGAGTACGCGTCGAGATGGCAAGAACATCTACTACAGCCTGGCAGATGAACGTCTACTGGAGATGTTGTCAGTGCTTTACCGCCTTTACTGCCCCAAAGAATAAATATGAATATTGACTGGAACTCTTTTACACCGTGATCTTCTTTGGCCGGCGGCGCGCTCATTGGAGTTGCTGCAGCAATGCTTGCGCTGTTGAACGGCCGCATTGCGGGTATCAGCGGGGTGCTTGGCGGAGTGTTGAGGCCGATCAAAGGTGATGTCGGCTGGCGTGTCGCATTCATAGCAGGTTTGGTCAGTGCTCCCCTGGCGTACTTCCTGGTTGCCGAGGTGCCGCATGTCCAAATCGATGCCAGTTACACAGCCCTTGTGCTGGCTGGCCTGCTCGTCGGTATTGGTTCGCGATACGGGTCGGGCTGCACCAGTGGACATGGCGTCTGTGGCTTGTCGCGTTTCTCGGCGCGATCGCTTGCTGCAACGGCTTCGTTCATGGGGGCGGGCTTTCTCACTGTGTACATTGCCCGTCATTTTCTTGGCATTTGAAAGGCACACCATGTACGTAATGACCTCTTTACTTGCTGGCCTCGTATTTGGCTTTGGTCTCATCCTGTCCGGCATGGCGAACCCAGCCAAGGTTCTTGGCTTTCTCGATCTTGCCGGCGGATGGGATCCGTCACTCGCTCTTGTGATGGCTGGAGCCATCGCTGTTGGATCTGTCTCATTCGCCCTCGCCAAAACGAGAACCATTTCCTTCCTCGGCGCTGAGATGAAGCTCACCACCGCTCGTCACATCGACCGCCGTCTAATTGCAGGCGGACTGGTCTTTGGAATCGGCTGGGGCATTGCCGGTTTCTGCCCGGGTCCGGCACTAGTTGCACTTGGTATGGGTGAGGGTAAGGCTTTCGTTTTTGTTGCCGCAATGCTTGCCGGTATGGGTGTTTTTGAGTTGCTTGAGCGAATCAAGCAGTCCGCGAAACCGGGGCCGATGTGGAAAGCGTGAACTTCACCATGGGCTGGCTTGCTGCGCTTGTGACCATTGCAGTGCTGCTAGCTTACGAGGCGTCGCTGGCAGTGGTCCAACATTTGCGTCCAGCGCGGATGGCTAGGACGGCGCACGCAAATCTCCGCCAAGACTGGTTCGATGCCATCTCGGCTCAAAAAGGCTCAGAAATCCTGGCTGTGCAGACGCTGCGCAACGCGTTAATGTCAGCGTCAGTTAATGCTTCGACAGCCGCAATCGGGTTGATGGGAACGGTAACGCTTGCGGTTTCTTCGCTGCATCCGAATTCCGGCGATGCTGCGGCTGCGCTTCCACCATTTACACCCCGCCTTGCGATGGAGCTGGTTTTGCTCGCACTGCTGTTTGTGTCCGATGCGTATGGGCCGAGGTCGCCGGTTGTGAGTAGGACGGATACGGCGACACCCCCCGAGCACCCGACCCTGAGGATCCGCTCCGATCGGAAATGGCCGGACCCTGTCGTTTTCGACACCAGCCTGCCGACGATTGTTCCTGTTCCGACAGCAATGACGGAGGCCGGTGTTCCGGCCCCGGCGGCGGCCGCCGACGCCTCAGCAAAGGTGCGCGCGCTGGATGCATTTGCTCAATCAGCC
>JANYFF010000171.1 GCA_025362825.1 Polaromonas sp.
CTGCCGCTGGCCCTGCGTTACTTTGGCGGCGCCGGCCAGGCCCACATGAACGAGTTCGGTACCAAAGTCGAGACCTTCGCAAAAATTCGTGCCAAGGCCAGTCGCCATGCAGCCAATAATTCGCTGGCTCTGTTCCGCAAGGTGGTGACTGAAGAAGACGTGATGGCCTCGCCCATGCTGTGGCCCGGCGTGATGACCCGGCTGATGGCCTGCCCACCGACTTGTGGTGCGGCAGCGGCCATCATCTGCTCGGATGAATTTGCTACGCGCCATGGACTGAACCGCAGCGTGCGCATCAGGGCGCAGGCCATGACCACCGACAGCGCAGTGACTTTTGGGGCGCACGACATGCGCGAGGTGGTCGGCTTCAGCATGGCCAAGGCTGCCGCGCAGCAGGTCTATGAAGCCGCAGGGATTGGCCCGCAGGACATCGATGTGGTCGAGCTGCACGACTGCTTTGCCCACAACGAACTGCTCAGCTATGAATCGCTCGGCCTGTGCCCTGCAGGCGGCGCTGAAAAGTTTGTCTGTGACGGTGACAACACTTACGGCGGCAAGGTGGTCACCAACCCTTCCGGCGGCCTGCTCAGCAAGGGCCATCCGCTGGGCGCAACCGGTCTTGCGCAATGCTATGAGCTGACGCATCAGCTGCGCGGCACGGCTGACCAGCGACAAGTTGACGGCGCACGGCTGGCCCTGCAGCACAATCTTGGCCTGGGCGGCGCGTGTGTCGTGACGCTGTACGAACGCGTTTAAAAACAAGGCGCTGCATGATCGACAAAAAATAGATTGGCTACGAGCTGCGGCGGTCCGACGGTGATATGGGTCTGTTCGCAATTCTGCAAATAATATGAGAAGGCCAAAAATGCTGCCACAACTTTACAGCCATCGCTGGATGGACGAAGACATTGAAGCTTTCCGTGAGCAGGTGCGCCGCTACATTGCCGCCGAGCTCGCGCCGCAGTTGGATGGCTGGCGCCGCCAGGGATTTATCCCCCGCGAGGTCTGGCGTCCGTTCGCGGCGCTGGGGTTTCTACTGCCTGAAATAGCCGAAGTTTATGGCGGTGCTGGCGCCACGCTGGCCTACCAGCTGGTGGTGCAGGACGAGCTCGCCAAGGCTGAAGTTCCCGCCAACACCGCGGTGCACAACCTTGCGGCGCACTACATCCTTGACTACGGCACCGAGGCGCAAAAGCAGCGCTGGCTGCCAAAGATGGCCAGCGGTGAATTGCTGGCTGGCATTGCGCTTACCGAGCCCGGATGCGGCTCTGACCTGAAGGCGCTGCGTACGAAAGCCCGGCGCGATGGTGGTGACTATTTGATCGACGGCGCCAAGACATTCATCACCAATGGTTTTACCGCCAACCTGCTGGTGGTGGCGGTGCGCACCGGCGAAGCCGGCAGCCGCGGCGTGTCGCTGATGGTGCTTGAAACGCAGGACCTGCCCGGTTTTCGCGTCGGCCGCCTGCTTGAAAAGCTGGGCCAGCATGCATCGGACACCGCCGAGCTGTTCTTTGACGGTGTGCGCATTCCGGCTGACCAGTTGTTGGGTGAAAAAGAAGGTGAGGGCTTCATCCAGCTGATGAGCCAGTTGCCTTATGAACGCCTGTTGTTGTGCGTGCCGGCCGCCGCCGTGATGGAGCTCGCCGTTGAGCTAACAGTGGCCTACACAAAGCAGCGCAAGGCTTTCGGGCAGACTATTTTTGATTTCCAGAACACGCGCTTCAAGCTGGCCGAGTGCGCCACCATCGCGCATGTCGTGCGCACCTTCGTGAACGACTGCATACAGCGCCTGCTTGACGGCACGCTTGACCCCGAGGCCGCCTATATGGCCAAGTGGTGGTGTACCGAGCAGCAGGGCAAGGTGACCGACGAGTGCCTGCAGCTGTTTGGCGGTTACGGCTATATGGCTGAATACCCGATAGCACGCCTGTATGCGGACGCACGCATCCAGCGCATCTACGGTGGCACAACCGAGATCATGAAAGACCTGATCGCGCGAAAGCTGGGCGCATGAGGCCGCCTCTCACCGGCGTACGGGTCATTGAGTTTGAAGGCATAGGGCCGGGTCCGCTCGCAGGTCGCATGCTGGCCGACATGGGGGCGACGGTGACCGTGATTGCCCGACCTCAAAAAAGTGCTGTGACTGAAAGGCTGGGCGGTGCTGCCGACAACCCGCTGCGCCGTGGCAAGACGCTGGTTTTGCTCGACTTGAAGCAGCAGGGCGCGGTATCAACGGCGATGGGCTTTGTAGCCGATGCCGATGTGCTGCTCGAAGGTAACCGCCCCGGCGTGATGGAGCGGCTCGGTCTCGGGCCGGCCGACTGCGCCGTGCGTAACCCGGCTCTGGTCTATGCCCGCATGACGGGCTGGGGCCAGAGCGGGCCGCTGGCGCAGGCGGCGGGCCATGACCTCAATTACGTTGCGCTGAGCGGCCTGCTGTCACTGTCGGCACATCGGGGCCAGCGGCCCATCGTGCCGCCCACGGTGCTGGGCGACGCCGGCGGCGCGCTGGGCCTGGCTTTTGGCGTTGTTTGCGCTGTGCTGGAAGCGCGCAGCAGCGGCAAGGGGCGTGTGGTGGACGGCGCCATCGTTGACGTGCTGGGCATGCTGGGCGGCATCGCGCAATGGGTACGCAGTAGCGGCCAGATTGACGGGCCGGGCCCCAGCCCTTTCCATGACTCGCCTTTTTACGATGTGTATGCCTGCGCCGGAGGCAGCTTTATCACGCTGGGCGCACTGGAGCCGCAGTTTTATGCGTTGCTGCTAAACAAACTGCAACTCACCGATGTGGACGCTAACGCGCAATACGACGAGGCTGCGTGGCCGGCGTTGAAGGCTCGCCTGACGACGCTGTTTGCCAGCCAGCCGCGGGCGCACTGGTGCGCCCTGCTCGAAGGCAGCGACGTCTGTTTTGCGCCCGTGCTCAGCATGGCCGAAGCCGCCGTGCATCCGCATAACGTGGCGCGGGGCAGCTACAGCCCTGATGCGCAGGGCGGGCTGCAGGTCGCAGCCGCGCCGCGGTTTTTGCCGCTTTCTGATGATTGATGGCGCCGGATTGCTGTTTGCTACTGTTTTGATAGCTTTCCACGCCCGTTTTACAAGGGCTGCAGGTACTTTTTATCCTTAAATAGTTCAAAAACCGGGTCTACAGGCATTTGAAGGGTCTTTTCTGCAGGCGGGGCCGTGCCATCTGTTAAAACAGTGGGTTGTCCCTTTTCTGTCTGCCTGCCATGTCGCTTCCTGCCGCCTCTCCAGATTCATCCACCGCCATCCCGCTTATCCACTGGACCGAGGCCGGCGAGGCGCGTTCTGCGCTGTGGCGCTCCGAGCGCGGTGCGCCACCGCCCAAACGCGTGGTGCTGGCCGACGACACCATGAGCGCAGACACGGCCTACAGGCTGGTCTGTGAAGGCACTGGCCTGCTGTGGCGGGGTGATTTTCAAAACGCCCGGCAAATGGTGCAGGCGCTGGCCCGCCGGGTCGACAAACCGCCCAAGGCTTCCAAAACTGCCAGGGTAGAACGCAAAAAAGC
>JANYFF010000177.1 GCA_025362825.1 Polaromonas sp.
TTCCACATTGGATGTCGGAAGGTTTGTGGTAAAGCTGGAGATGAAACTGGTGTACAGTCGTATGAGCGTAGGATACGATCAGCAAGTAGAAAGTTTCTAAATAAGCTGGCGACGAGCAAGTCTTGTCTGAAGAGCGTTTGAAAGAGTTGCGCGCGGTTACGCACGGCCCGGTCGACGCGCAAACCCTGCCGCACATCATCAAAGCGTTTATCGGCCCGGTGTTGCGCCTGCGTGCCAGTGAAGAGGGCGAGTATTACGCGCTGCTGGTGGCACGTGAACTCTTCATCGCGCAAAAAGAAACTGATCGCGTGCTACGCGACTACTTTGACCCGCTGGCCCACGCCTTCATTGATGCGCTGCAGCTGTGCCTGCCGCACGCCCGGCGTGGCCAGGTGGCCTGGGGCTACCAGTTTGCGCTGGGGGCGCTGCTGCACCACATCAGCGACTTTCGCATCGAACGCCTGTCCCGGGGCGAAAACAGCGAGGGTGACCCCTTGGCCGCTGCCATACTGGCGAATTTTATCGTCGGTGGCCTGCGCGCTGCGCTGCCTGTTCCCGGACATTTACCCGCCAAATTACCCGCCAGTTTTCCCGCTTCCTCCAAACGTGCAACCCGCTAACTGAAAGAAAGAGACAACAATGAAAAACTTCAAACTCAACCGCCGCAGCGTGCTCACCTGCATGGGTGCCGCCTCCGCAGCGCTGGCTTTCCCTGCATGGAGCCAGAGTGGCAAGATTGTTTTCGGCTACACCGCGGTGACCGACTTCGCCTCGGTGTTCGTCGCGGCTGACCAGGGCTACTTCACCAAACGCAAGCTGGATGTCGAGCTGAAATTCATCCCGCTGAACTCGACCATTCCTGCAGCCATCCAGGCGGATTCGCTACAGATAGGCGGCCCAACGCCCTCGGTCTATTTGCAATCGGTGGACGGCGGGCTTGACCATGTAGTGGTCGCCGGCGGCGGCGTGACGTCCAAAACCATCACCGGCTTTGGCCTGGTCGCCAAGGCGGGCGCCGGCATCCGCACGCCGCAAGACTGCATCGGCAAAAAAATCGGTGTGCCGGGGCTGGGCGCGTTTTTGCATGTGACCTTCCGCGCATGGCTCAAGCAAAACGGCGTGGACTATAAAAAGGTCAACTTCGTCGAGGCTTCCTTCCCGCAGCACGGCGACCTGCTGCGCGGTGGTTCGTTGGATGCAGTGGTGACGGCGGACCCTTTCATGAGCCGCATTGTCGACAGCGGCGCGGGCTATGTAGCGTCCTACTATTCGACCTTCCTGGAAGCCGGCAACCACACCATCATCTACGTGGCCAAACGCGACTGGGCGCAAGCCAACGCAGCGCAGGTCAAGCTGTTCCGTGAAGCCGTGCAGGAAGCTGCAGCCTTTATCGTCCAGCCAAAAAACGATGCCGCCGTGCGCGCCGCCATCGGTAAATACATCAAGCTGCCGCCAGAGATTCTGGCCAAGACACAAATCTCGCCACCGGGCCCGGTCGTCAGTGAAAAGCAGCTGCGCTACTGGGTCAACCTAATGAAGGACCAGGGCATGCTGCAAACCGAGCCAAAAATCGCCAGCCTGCTTGTGAAATAGTTCAACAAGCTCATTTGCTATTAATTAAATAGCTACATCCGTCCTGATTACCGGGGCTACAGGCCTTTTTGACTATAAATAATGACAAACACCCCGATTTTGACCTTCAACCAGGTGGCCATCCACCTGGGCGGGCGCGAGATCCTCTCGCCCACCTCCTTTGATGTCGGGCGGGGTGAGTTCGTCTGTATCGTCGGCCCCAGCGGCTGCGGCAAAACCACGCTGCTGCGCGCCGCCACCGGCCTGCTGTCTGCCAGCGGCGGTGAGGTGCGCCGCAACGGCCAACTGGTGGCCGAGCCTTCGCGTGAAGTGGCCTTTGTGTTTCAGGACTACGGCCGCGCGCTGCTGCCCTGGCGCACGGTGGAGGGCAATGTCAGTCTGGCGCTGGAAGCAGCAGCCGTCCCGGCAGAAGAGTGGCCGGCGCGCATCGCCAACGTGCTGGCCAAGGTCGGGCTCGCGAAGCACGCCTACAAGTTTCCGGCGCAGCTATCGGGCGGCATGCAGCAGCGTGCGCAGATTGCGCGCTGCCTGGCGCAGCGGCCCGAGGTGTTGATGATGGACGAGCCTTTCGGCGCTCTGGATGCGCTGACGCGCCAGAGCCTGCAGGACGAACTGGCGCGACTGGTGCGTGATGAAGGCCTGACGGTGCTGTTTGTCACCCACGACCTCGAAGAAGCGATTTATCTGGGCGACCGCGTGATTGCGCTGCAGGCCAACCCCGGCCCTGGCCGGCCCAGCCTGGCACGCATGATTGACGTGAATATTCCGCGCCCACGCGACCAGCTGTCGACCAAGGAGCATCCTGAGTTTGTAAAACTGCGCCGCGAGCTGTTTACCTTTATCGAGCAGAGCCATGATTGAAAGCAGTAAGGCCGCCAGCGCCGGGCCGCCCCAAGCCAGGCCAGCCCCCTCGGGGGGCAGCGCATTACACGCAGTGAACAGCGTGGGGGCCAAATTGCGCGGGTGGGTTTTCCCGCTCGTCGCACTGGGCTGCTACGAGTGGTATGCCCGCACCGTTGGCAAAAACAGCGATGCAATTGCGCCGCCGACCGCCGCCGTCAAGGCCTTTGTCGCAGCGATTCTCGATGGCTCACTGTGGAGTGCAACCGCGTTCACGCTGGGCGCAGCCGCACTGGGTTTGCTACTGGCGGCTGTGCTGGGCATTGCCTCTGGCATCTTGCTGGGGCTGTCGAAACGCACGGCGCGCATGGCCTTCTTTTCGATTGAGGTGTTCAAGCCCGTGCCGTCGGTGGCGCTGATCCCGCTGGCCATGCTGGTATTTGGTTTTGGTCTGCGCATGGAGTTTTCGATCGTGGCTTTTGCGTCGTTCTGGCCATTGATGATTCTTACCCAGGCCGCCGTGCAGCAGGTCGAGCCGCGTTTGCTGGAGGTCAGCCATGTACTGGGGCTCAGCGCTTCACAACGCGCCTTCAAGATTATTTTGCCGGCCATCGTGCCGCGGCTGTTTGTCGCCATGCGACTGGGGGTTTCCGTGGCACTGGTGGTGGCCGTAACGGTAGAGGTTGCGGCCAACCCCAACGGCATGGGCTACGCGATGATGATCGCGCAGCAAAGCATGGACCCGTCGCTGATGCTGGCCTGGCTGTTCTGGATAGGCTTCGTGGGTTACGCCATCAACGTCGCCGCGCTGAAGCTTGAGCGCTGGGTCGGCCGCCGCATGGGGGTTGCCGCATGAGCACGCCGATGCCCGTGCTGGGGCCTGTCGTCCCCCGGCCGATTCGCCCTGAGCGAGGCGGCCTTCTGTCATGGGCCGGTTCGCTGCTGGTGTTCCTGGCCATCATGGCGCTGTGGTGGGTGGCCAGCCACGGCGGCTGGATCAGCCGGGTGTTTTTGCCGACACCTGAGGCCACGCTGGCAAGCCTGTACAGCGGTCTGGACGAGGGCGAGCTGCTGGCCTACTGCTGGGCCACCCTGACGCGCATGGTCGAAGGCTGGCTGCTGGCCTCGCTGATTGGCATTGCGCTGGGTGCGTTGATAGGTATCTCTGCCACTGCTAGAGCCTGGCTGCAGCCGACGCTGGAGTTCATGCGTCCGCTGCCAGCGTCGGCCTTGTTGCCGCTGGCGATTTCAATCTTTGGCCTGAGCCCGAACATGGTGTTGTCGGTCGTGGCTTTTGGCGCCATGTGGCCGGTGCTGCTGGCCACCGTGCACGGCTTTGCTGCGGTCGAGCCGCGCCTGCTCGAAGTGGCCCGCTGCCTGCAACTGTCGCGTGGTGCCTTCGTCTGGAAGATCGGCCTGCCCAATGCGCTGCCCGATATTCTGGCTGGCATGCGGCTGTCGCTCACCGTGTCTTTGATCGTGTCTGTGGTCGGCGAGATGATTGCCTCGCAGCCGGGCCTGGGCCAGGCGATTTTGCTGGCCGCACGCTCTTTCAGGGCCAACGAATTGTTCGCCGGCATCGTGCTGCTGGGGCTGATCGGTTTTGCCAGTAGCGCCCTGCTCGCAGCTTTTGAAAAACGTTTTTTGAAATGGCAGCAACTATGACGACATCAAATCCACTTGATGGTTTTACCGTTGAACGCGAGGCTATTACCTGGGTAGGCAAGGATTTGCAGCGTCCCGAATGCATTCTGGCCGAGCGTGATGGCACCCTGTGGGCAGCGGATGCGCGCGGCGGCGTGACGCGCATCGCAGCTGATGGCTCGCAGGAGTTCATCGGGCAGCAGGCAGATACCCGGTTTGCCTCGGGCACAGCAACCGATGCGCCGCAGGCGTTTGAGGACAGGCTGACCCAAGGCACGCTGCCCAACGGCATGGCGTTTGCAGCAAATGGCGACATCCTGATTGCCAACTTCGGGACCGATCTGCTTGAAGTCATGACTCGCGATGGCCGCACCCGCACCTTGCATGACCGCATTGACGGGCAGGCTATCGGCAAGGTCAACTTTGTGCTGCGCGATTCGAAGGGTCGCGTCTGGCTGACCGTGTCGACCCGCACCAACCCCTGGACCCGGGCCGCGGCCAGCCGTTTGCGTGACGGCTTTATCGCGGTGATGGACGACAGGGGCCTACGTGTCGTGGCCGATGGCTTTAATTTCACCAACGAGATACGCTTCGACGCAAAAGAAGAGTGGCTGTACATCGTCGAGACCACCGGCCCCTGCATCAGCCGCATGCGGCTCGATGAAAGCGCCGGCGAAGTGGCGCTGCGTGACCGCGAGGTCTATGGCCCGACGCATCTTGGCGGCTACCCCGATGGCATTGCTTTCGATACATACGGCAATCTGTGGTGCACGCTGGTCATGGTGGACCAGCTGGTTGCCATCACGCCGCAGGGTGACAAACGATTGCTGCTGGACGACGGTGACCCGGAGGCCAGCCGCGTGTTGCGCGAGAAGACGGCTGACGGCAGCGTGACCACCGCCGACATGCAACGCGCGCGGGGCACCCTCGCACCGTGGATGTCGAGCGTTACTTTTGGCGGACCGGACCTGCGCACCGCTTATCTGGGCAGCCTGCTCGGCACCCGCATACCGTCATTTCGCTCACCGGTCGCCGGATTGCCCATGGTCCACTGGGACCATTCTTTCTAACACCCATCCTTCAATCACATCCAAAAAGGGGATTTCTCCATGCCACGAAAAATTGTTGACCTTTCAATCTTTCTTGAAAACGACGTCATCAGCGACCCACCAGCC
>JANYFF010000180.1 GCA_025362825.1 Polaromonas sp.
TGATTTCAAAACTTGACATTTCCGAGAAGCGCGTGCCGCAGGACGGCAAGATGAAGCTCAAGATCGGCCCTGACCGCGTCATTGATTTTCGGGTAAGTACCTTGCCAACAATGTATGGCGAAAAGATCGTGATCCGTATTCTGGACCCGAGCAGTGCCAAGCTGGGCATTGAGGCGCTGGGCTACGAGCCGATCGAAAAAGAGCGTTTGCTTGCAGCCATCGCGAGGCCCTATGGGATGGTGCTCGTCACGGGGCCTACGGGCTCCGGTAAAACGGTGTCGCTGTATACCTGCCTGAACATTCTTAACACGCCCGGCGTGAATATCTCCACCGCTGAAGATCCTGCTGAAATTACCTTGCCTGGCGTCAACCAGGTCAGCATGAATGAGAAGGCCGGCATGACGTTTCCTGTCGCGCTCAAGGCTTTTCTGCGGCAGGATCCCGACATCATCATGGTCGGCGAAATCCGCGATATTGAAACCGCCGACATCTCCATCAAGGCGGCCCAGACGGGTCATTTGGTGATGTCTACCCTGCATACGAACGATGCCCCGACGACGCTGACGCGCATGCGCAACATGGGCATTGCGCCGTTCAACATTGCATCCAGCGTGATCCTGATCACGGCGCAGCGCCTGGCCAGACGTCTGTGTCCCAACTGCAAGGCACCTGCCGACATTCCCCGGGAAACGCTGATGGAAGCCGGATTCAAGGAGGAAGATGTCGATGGTTCCTGGACACCTTACCGGCCTGTCGGATGCTCAATGTGTAATAACGGTTACAAGGGGCGTGTCGGCATTTATCAGGTCATGCCCATCACCGAAGAGATCCAGAAGATCATTTTGCGGGACGGCAGTGCACTCGAAATTGCTGCGCAGGCGCAATCCGAGGGCGTCAACAGTTTGCGACAGTCCGGCCTGTACAAAGTTAAACTTGGCATGACCTCACTGGAGGAAGTCGTGGGTTGTACCAATGTTTGATGACCCAGGCCCGCGGGATGGGCGGTGGGGCGGCAGATTTGGATTGCCCGGCGAAATCCATCTCTAAAACGAGAAAAAATCATGGCAACAGCAGCATCCAGAGGCATCCAGGAATTCGTCTTCGAATGGGAAGGTAAAGACCGGTCCGGCAAGAGCATTCGCGGTGAAATTCGGGCGGCCGGTGAAAACCAGGTCAAGGCGTCGCTGCGGCGCCAGGGCGTGTTGCCCACCAAAATCAAAAAGCGCCGCATGCGATCGGGCAAGAGGATCAAGCCCAGGGACATAGCCATTTTTACCCGCCAGCTTGCCACCATGATGAAGGCAGGCGTACCACTTCTGCAGTCATTCGACATCGTTGGCCGCGGCAACCCGAATGCCAGCGTGACAAAATTGCTCAACGACGTGCGCACCGATGTTGAAACCGGCACCTCCCTGAGCGCTGCGTTCCGCAAATACCCGCTTTATTTCAACGCCCTGTATTGCAACCTGGTAGAAGCCGGTGAGGCGGCGGGTATTCTGGAGGCCCTGCTCGACCGGCTTGCGGTGTACATGGAGAAAACGGAAGCCATCAAATCGAAAATCAAGTCCGCCTTGATGTACCCGATTTCCGTTGTGATTGTGGCTTTTGTGGTGGTCACCGTGATCATGATTTTCGTGATTCCAGCCTTCAAAAGCGTTTTCTCGTCGTTCGGCGCCGACCTGCCGGCACCCACGCTCTTTGTGATTGCCATTAGCGAATTCTTTGTCTCGTACTGGTGGCTGATTTTCAGTGTCATAGGAGGCGGGCTGTACTTCTTCTTCCAGGCCTGGCAACGCAACGAGAAGATGCAGCGCGTCATGGACCGACTGCTCTTGAAGGTGCCTGTATTCGGTGCCCTGATCGAGAAATCCTGTATCGCCCGCTGGACGCGTACGTTGTCAACCATGTTTGCGGCTGGCGTGCCGCTGGTCGAAGCGCTGGACTCTGTAGGTGGTGCTTCGGGCAACTCCCTGTATGCAGACGCGACAGAAAAAATCCAGCAGGAAGTCTCCACCGGCACCAGCCTGACGGCCGCCATGAGCAATGCCAACCTCTTTCCAACCATGGTGCTGCAGATGTGCGCCATTGGTGAAGAATCAGGTTCTGTCGATCACATGCTCGGCAAAGCCGCAGACTTTTATGAGGCCGAGGTGGACGAAATGGTGGCCGGTCTGTCCAGCCTCATGGAGCCGATCATCATTGTGTTTCTGGGCGGTCTGATTGGCGGCATCGTGGTTTCCATGTATCTGCCAATCTTTAAATTGGGCCAGGTCGTTTAATGCTGGATGGGTTGCCGATAGAGGCTGTTGCGACGGCCTTTGGAATCGTGGGCCTGCTGATCGGCAGTTTCCTTAATGTCGTGATTTACCGCCTGCCGAAAATTATGGAAAGGCAGTGGGCAGCAGAGTGTGCCGAGTTATCTGTGACTCTCGTCGAATCTGAAGAACAGGCTTCCGCAACCAGAACATTTAATCTGATGGTGCCAGCTTCGCGCTGTTCTGGATGTGGCCACGTCATTCGCTGGTATGAGAATATTCCAGTGCTCAGCTATGTGTTTTTGACGGGGCGGTGTTCGGCTTGCGGAACGCCTTACGGGCTGCGCTATCCCGCCGTTGAGCTGGTCACGGGCCTGCTCTTTGCCTTTTGTGCCTGGCGCTGGGGTGCATCTTTGACTGCACTGGTCTGGTGCGGTTTTTCGGCTGCCTTGCTGGCGCTTGCCTTGATCGACTGGGACACCACGCTGCTCCCCGATGACATCACCCTGCCACTTTTGTGGGCCGGCTTGATTGCTGCGGCCTTGCGCTGGAATCCGTCCGTTTCGTTACCTGACGCATTGTGGGGCGCTGTTGCCGGCTACCTCTCGCTCTGGCTGGTTTTCTGGGCCTTCAAGCTGGTGACCGGTAAGGAGGGCATGGGCTACGGCGACTTCAAGCTGTTCGCTGCCCTGGGTGCCTGGTTTGGCTGGCCGGCACTCGTGCCCATGATCTTGATGGCTTCCGTCATCGGTGCAGTTATCGGCATTGCCATGAAATTTTCCACCGGTCTGCGTGAAGGCGGGATTATTCCGTTCGGACCATTTCTGGCGGGAGCGGGTTTTACGGCCATGATCTTTGGCCCGCAGTCAATATTACGTTTCGCCGGACTCTAGGCTGTGCAGTTTTCACCGGTGCAGCGCATTGGATTGACGGGCGGCATAGGCAGCGGCAAAAGCACGGTTGCGGGCATGCTGGTTGACCGCGGTGCCTTCCTGATTGATGCTGATGCCATCTCCCGCGGCCTGACGGAATCCGGAGGCGCTGCAATCGCACCGATAGCAGACAAGTTTGGTGTGCAGGCCATCACTTCGGGTGGGGCTATGAACCGCGTCTTCATGCGGCAACTCGTATTCAATGATCCTGCCGCCCGCCGTGCGCTGGAGGCCATCATTCACCCCCTGGTGAGTCTTGCAGTCGGCCGGCAGGCAGGGCTGGCTACGAGCGCTGGCAACCGCTGCATTTTGTTTGATATTCCCCTGCTGGTCGAGTCTGGACGCTGGAGGTCACAACTCGACCGGGTGCTCGTGGTGGACTGCAGCGAGGCGACGCAAATCGGCCGGGTCACTGCCCGCAGCGGCTGGACCGCCGAGACTGTGCAAAAGGTGATGGGCGGCCAGGCCAGCCGTGCAGCGCGGCGTGCCGCTGCCGACGCCTGTATTCATAACGAAGGGCTGTCGCTCGAGGCGCTGCGCCTGCTTGTCGGGCAGCTTTCGCGGCGCTTCGGGCTATGATGCGCAAACCCCTCAACAATGAGCCGATAAAGACAGTGCCGTGATCCTTTACGAGTATCCCTTCAACGAACGCATCCGAACCTATCTGCGGCTTGAGCACCTGTTTCGCCGGCTTGGCGAGCTGGTAGCCCGCGAGCATCCGACAGACCACCATTACGCCATCACCACCATCTTTGAGGTGATGGATGTAGCGGCACGCGCAGACCTGAAGACCGATGTGCTCAAGGACCTCGAAAAGCAAAAGCACGTGCTTAACGGCTATCGCGGTAACCCGGCGATTGCTGAAGCGGTGCTTGATGCGGTGACAGGCCAGCTGGAGGGCTGCTTTTCAGCCCTTAGCAGTCTGGTGGGAAAGGCCGGCCAGCAGCTGACGGAGAACGACTGGCTGATGAGCATTCGCAGCCGCGTGGGTATTCCCGGCGGCACCTGCGAATTCGACCTGCCGGCCTACTTTGCCTGGCAGCACCTGCCTGCCCAGACACGGCAGCGGGATCTGAGCCGCTGGACCGCCACGCTGGTTCCGCTGGCTGAGTCTGTTCGACTCCTGCTGAAGCTGCTGCGTGATTCAGGTGCAGCGCAAAAAGTCGTCGCGCCTGCAGGCCAGTACCAGCAGACCTTGCCGCAGGGCCGGACTTTCCAGCTGCTGCGCTTGCGCATAGACCCGTTGCTGGGGCTGATTCCCGAGATCAGTGGCAACCGCCTGATGGCCTCCGTGCGCCTGATGCGCCACGAGAGCGACGACCGCCTGCACGCCAGCACCGATGACGCGTCGTTTGAATTGACGCTCTGCTCCTGATTCAGGCGGCCCGGCCGCCCGTAGTTTTTCTGTTCGCTTAACGCAACTGCCCAGAATGAAGCCAGTTTCGCCCGCCTTAAAAATAGTCACCTGTCCTGCCTGCAAGGGCGACAGCATTTACGCTCAGAGCAATCCTTTTCGGCCGTTTTGCAGTGAACGCTGCAAAAGCATCGATTTTGGCGCCTGGGCCAGTGAAGGGTTCAGTTTGCCTGCAGATGCGCCGCCTGACGATGACCCGTACGGCGATCCGCGCTTGCAATAGAGTGGGGTAATTGGCGACTGGCCATTGGTCGAAGCCCCGGTATTTTTATAACAAAAGGGAGACAACAATGAAAAAAGTGTTCAATAAACCAGCTGTGGCATTCATGCTGGCGGCAGCCATGTTGACGGGCAGCGTGTGCGCGCAGGTGCCGGAATCAGGCGATCAGCCGACGACCGCAAAAACCCGGAAAAACGCCAGCAAAAACCGTGTGGCCAAGGGCGCAAAGGCCAGGTTTATACAGGGTTCTGAAGAAACCGTGGCCCAGCGAACAGCACGTTTGAAGCGCGAGTGCAAGGGCGGTGTCAACGCTGGCGTCTGCGCCGGCTTCACGCGCTAGCGGTATAAAAAAAGCGCCTGCATGCAGGCGCTTTTTGCATTAAAGCGAAGCGGTGGACTCAGGCTGCCGGCGTGCCCAGTACCTGCTGCAGTTCGCCGCTTTCGTACATTTCCATCATGATGTCCGAACCGCCTACGAATTCACCCTTCACATAGAGCTGGGGGATAGTTGGCCAGTTGCTGTATTCCTTGATGCCGTTGCGGATTTCAGGGTCTTCCAATACGTTTACCGTGGCCGGTTTTTGCACGCCACAAGCCTTCAGTACCTGGATGGCGCGACCTGAAAAGCCGCATTGCGGAAACTGGGCGGTGCCCTTCATGAACAGGACGACGTCGCTGGATTTAACGATCTGGTCAATGCGTTGCTGGGTGTCGCTCATGATGGATTCCTTGGGTTACCTGATGTCGGAGAGGGGTCTATGGATGGTTAGATGTTGTCCGGCCCTGAAAATTCAATACCGATTATCCCGTGATTTCAAGCTGGCCACCGGAGCAGCGCGTAATGCCTGCAAGGTCCAGCCGGCTCTGCACCTGGCGAAAACCGCGGGCCAGCAGCAGTTCGCAGACTTGCGCTGACTGGTCATAGCCATGCTCCAGCAGCAGCCAGCCTCCGGGTAACAAGTGATGTGGGGCATCGTTGATGATCTGGCGGATATCGTCCAGGCCGTCACTGCCCGCTGCCAGCGCCTGCAGCGGCTCGTGCTTCAAGGCTGCCAGATGGGAGTCTTGCGCTGCAATATAGGGCGGATTGCTGACGATCGCGTGATAGTGACCGCTGACTTTTTCAAGCCAATGGCTTTCCAGCAACCGCAGATCCAATTGCAGCCGGCGCGCGTTTTCGGCTGCTACAGCCAGAGCATCGGGGCTGGCATCGATGGCCGTGATGGTGGCGGGGACGCCTTTTTGCTGAAGGCTGTGCGTTAAGGCGAGCGCGACGGCGCCGCTCCCGGTGCCAAGGTCAAGCACCTGCAGGGGCGCCGGCGCGGTTTCGGCGCTATCCATCGCGGCAAGCACGTCCAGCGCCCACTCCACCAGCGTTTCGGTGTCGGGCCGCGGAATCAGCA
>JANYFF010000293.1 GCA_025362825.1 Polaromonas sp.
ACCCAGCACGACCACCGGCAAGGCCAGCGGCTCAGCTACCAGCGCAGCCGCACGGCGCATGGTGGCCACATCACCGATGACGACGCAGTTCGCCAGTTCTGCAGGTGCCTCGCGAAAAGCCCTGGCGATGATTTCGGGGCCTATGCCAGCGCCATCGCCCATGGTAATCAGGATCGTTTTGCTCATGCCGGGTTGTCGATGTCGATGAACTCGTGTGCCAGGCCAAACTGCGCCGCGACGTGCGCGGCGACCGCAGGCGCTCCATAGCGCTCTGAAGCATGGTGGCCACAGGCAATGAAGGGCACGCCCATCTCGCGGGCGTAATGCGCCTGCGGCTCGGAAATCTCGCCGGTGATAAAGGCATCCGCGCCCGCAGTAATGGCGTCTTCAAAATAGCCTTGCGCGCCGCCGCTACACCACGCTATGTTTTTTATAGCTGCAGATGACCGACCTACAAGGACTACGGGCCTTTTTAATGCATTTTTAACGGTATCTGCCAGTTCATCGGGCGTGGCAAAGCTGCTGCCGTCCAGCCGGCTGCCCAGAAAGCCCAGGCGCTGGTCGCCAAAGCGCCCGGTATCGCCCTCATGAGCCCGCAGACCCAGGTGCAGCGCCAGCTGGGCGTTGTTGCCAAGCTCGGGGTGCGCGTCCAGCGGCAGGTGGTAGGCGAACAGGTTGATGTCGTGGGCCAGCAGCAGGGCCAGGCGCTGCTTCATCCAGCCCGTCACCCGGCCGTCCTGACCGCGCCAGAACAGGCCGTGGTGCACAAAAATCGCATCCGCCTGCGCCGCAACAGCAGCCTCAATCAGCGCCAGGCTAGCGGTGACACCGGAGACGATTTTTCGCACCTCGGGCTTGCCCTCAACCTGCAGGCCGTTCGGGCCGTAGTCCTTGAAGCGTTCGGGCTGCAGCAACTGGTCGAAGGCGCCCAGCAGCAGCGCGCGCGGCGCAGTCACCGCATCAGTTGCCGAACCATTCAGGCTCACGGAAGGAAACCTTCAACCGACAAATAGCGTTCGCCGGTGTCGTAGTTAAAGCCCAGCACCGTGCTGCCGGCTGGTATGTCGGCCAGCTTTTGCGCAATGGCAGCCAGCGTGGCGCCGGAGGAAATACCCACCAGCAAGCCCTCTTCGGCGGCGCTGCGGCGCGCGTAGTCCTTGGCGGCCTCGCCTTCAATCTGGATCACGCCGTCCAGCAAGCTGACGTCCAGATTGGTCGGAATAAAACCTGCGCCTATGCCCTGGATGGGATGCGGCGATGGTTTGCCACCGCTGATGACTGGCGAAGCCGACGGCTCGACCGCAAACACTTTCGTATTGGGAAACTTTGCCTTGAGCACACGCGCAACGCCGGTCAGGTGGCCGCCAGTGCCGACGCCGGTGATGAGGTAGTCCACGCCATTGGGGAAATCGGCCAGGATCTCGGCCGCCGTGGTGCGCACATGGGCTTCGATATTGGCCGGGTTATCAAACTGCTGAGGCATCCATGAGCCCGGTGTTTGCGCCTGCAGCTCTTTGGCACGAGCAATGGCGCCATTCATGCCTTTTTCACGCGGGGTCAGGTCAAAACTCGCGCCGTAGGCCAGCATCAGGCGGCGGCGTTCGATGCTCATGCTCTCGGGCATGACCAGCACCAGTTTGTAGCCCTTGACGGCCGCCACCACGGCTAGCCCGACGCCGGTGTTGCCGGAAGTCGGCTCGATAATGGTGCCGCCGGGCTGCAGCACGCCCGACTGCTCGGCTGCCTCAACCATCGCCAGCGCAATGCGGTCCTTGATCGAGCCGCCCGGGTTCGCGCGCTCGGACTTCACATAAATCTGGTGCGACTGGCATGCCGCACCAAACAGGCGGTTGATGCGGATGTGCGGTGTGTTGCCGATGGTGGCGAGGACGCTGGATGCTTTCATGCGGATCTCCTGGTGTATGGCTGTGCGTTGAAATTATCGCTTTTTGCGGTCATGCCGTCCCCAGGCTGTGGCCCGTCGCAATCTGGGCGAAAATCAGATCACGATGCGCAAAACCTGGCTCCTGTTTTCTCAAACCGTCACCGTGCTGCTGGCGGCCTATTTTGTGGTGGCGACGCTCAAGCCGCAGTGGCTGGATCGCCGGCCGACGCTTAGCTCAATAGCTGTGCTGGAGGCGCCTGGGGGCGATGCCCAGCGCAGCACAACGGCGGTAGGCAGCTTCAGCTCCGCGGCCAAAATTGCTTCCGCTGCTGTGGTGAGCATCAACACCAGCAAGGCCGCAGCCAAAAATCCGCACGCAGACGACCCGTGGTTCAAGTTTTTCTATGGCGACCAGGGCCGCAGCGAGCCACAGGGTGGCCTGGGCAGCGGCGTCATCATCAGCGCTAGCGGCTACATCCTGACCAACAACCACGTGGTCGAGGGCGCCGATGAAATCGAGGTCATTCTCAACGACACCCGCAAGGCCAAGGCCAAGGTCATAGGGACCGATCCAGACACTGACCTGGCGATCCTGAAAATCGAGCTCGACAAGCTGCCTGTGATCGTGCTGGGCAACTCGGACGCACTACAGGTCGGCGACCCGGTACTGGCCATTGGCAACCCGTTTGGCGTGGGCCAGACGGTAACCGGCGGCATTGTCAGCGCGCTAGGCCGCAACCAGCTGGGCATCAACACCTTTGAAAACTTCATCCAGACCGACGCGGCCATCAACCCGGGCAACTCAGGCGGTGCGCTGGTCGATGTCAACGGCGCACTGATGGGCATCAACACCGCCATTTATTCGCGCTCGGGCGGCTCGATGGGCATAGGTTTCGCCATCCCCGTATCGACGGCCAAACAGGTGCTGGAAGGCATCGTCAAGGACGGCCAGGTCACGCGCGGCTGGATTGGTGTAGAGCCGCAGGCCCTGAGCGCAGAGCTGCTGGAAACCTTTAACGTCAAGGCCAGCGTGCTCGACAAGGGCGGCGTCATCATCACCGGCGTGCTGCAAAACGGCCCCGCAGCGCAGGCCGGCATCCAGCCCGGCGACATCATCACCGCTGTCAACGGCAAGGCGGTGGCCAATGTCACCGAGCTGCTGGGCGCTGTGGCGTCGCTCAAGCCCGGGATCGCAGCGCCGCTAACGGTGCTGCGCAAGGACAGCACAAGCGAGATAGCCGTTACGCCGGGCACACGCCAGCGGCCCAAGGTGCCGCGTTGAAGGTGCCATCGAAATAGTCGGATGCTACCAAAAGAATAGCTAGAGACGCCCGCTTTATCGAGGCTCCGGGCCTAAAACACTGGTATTTACAGGTTCAGGCTCAGGGTTTGGCGACTTCGGTGGTGCTTTCTTCGTCTACCGGCTTGGTATGCTTGACGAAGAGCTGCGCGGCCAGAATGCCGACCTCATAGAGGCCGCCGACCACGCCCAGCAGCATAAGCATGGAGCCGGCATCAGGCGGCGTCACCAGTGCCGTGCCGATGGCAGCAATCACCCAGAAATACCCACGGTACTGGCGCAGCTGGGCAACGCTCAGCACGCCCATGCGGACCAGCAGGATCACCGCAATCGGCACTTCGAAGGCCAGGCCAAAGGCCAGGAACATTCCCAGCACAAAGTTGAGGTATTCCTCGATATCTGGCGTGGCGGTGATGGACTTGGGGGCGAAGCTCTGGATGAAGCGAAAGACCTGGCCAAACACCACGAAGTAACAAAACGCCACGCCGACAAAAAACAGCAGCGTGCTGGAAATCACCAGCGGCATGACCAGTTTTTTCTCGTGCGAATACAGGCCCGGCGCCACAAACGCCCACACCTGATACAGCACGACCGGCAAGGCCACCATGAATGCGGCCATGAAGAGGATCTTGATCGGCACCACAAAAGGCGTGATCACGTTGATGGCGATCAGCGTAGCGCCCTTGGGCAGCGTGGCCACCAGCGGTGCGGCCATCAGGTCATACAGCGCGCTGGCCCCGGGGAAAACGGCCAGCACGGCAGCGGCAATGCCGATGGCCACGACGGCCTTGATCATCCGGTCGCGCAGCTCCATCAGGTGCTGCACAAAAGGCTGCTCGGTGCCCGCCAGTTCGTCCGGCTTGTCGTGCGTGTTGTTGCTGTGGTCGCTCATGGGGAGATTTGCGCTGGGTGGTTGGGGCCGTCTTGCGCACCAGGGGAGAAAAATTGAAAGAGATCAGCGCTTCAGGCGCTGCCGCCGGAGGCCGGACCCGGCCGAGGCCTGAAGCGCGCCACACGCGCCGCCCCGGACTGGGCACGGGTACGCGTGCCGGAACGCGCCTTGTACCACTGCGGCGTAGCACCAGTTTTGAGTCGCCACTTCTTTTTGGGGTGCTTGTATTCGGGAAAGGATTCGTAGCCCGGCAGGCTGGTCGACGAATCGGTGCTGGTGGCTTCGCTCCATGATTTTTCAAAATCACTGGAATGGGTCTGAATGGAGTTTTCGACGTCCCGGGCTGCGCCTTCGACGGTTTCCTTCATCTTCTTGAGCTCGTCCAGCTCCATCGACCGGCTGACTTCCTGCTTCACGTCGTTGACGTAACGCTGCGCCTTGCCCAACAGCGTGCCGACCGTGCGCGCCACGCGCGGGAGCTTTTCAGGGCCGATCACGATGAGCGCGACAGCACCTATAAGCGCGATTTTTGAAACGCCGAGGTCAATCATGCAATATTAGTGAAAGACCGGCCGCAGCGCAGGGCCGCCCCAAGCAAGGCCAGCCCCCTCGGGGGGCAGAGAGCTACGCGAAGGGAGCGAACGTGGGGGCTCACAGCTTCTGGCGCGCTTCGACGTCAATAGTACTTTTGTCAACCGCCACACCGCCGTTGACCTGCTGCGGTGGCACCGGTGTTTCAGGGACAGAACCACCTTCTTTCATGCCGTCCTTGAAGCCCTTGACTGCGCCGCCGAGGTCGCTACCCATGTTTTTGAGCTTTTTGGTGCCGAACACCATCACAACAATCAACAGCACGATCAACCAGTGCCAAATAGAAAATGAACCCATGTTTTGCTCCTGAGCCTTCAATGGAAGGTATTGCCTATAACCACAAATCAACTCTATTGATTCTAAAGGGCTTGTGTTAACGCGCCCCGTAGTACACCCATACCTCGCGGGGTCAGCCTTTTAGCCAAGGCCGTGGCCCGCCCATCACGTGGATGTGCAAATGATGAACTTCCTGCCCGCCCTGCGAGCCGGTATTTGTAACGATACGAAACCCGCCTTCCGGGTAAGGCTCACAGCCCTGCTCCATCGCCAGTTTGGGGGCCAGCACCATCATGCGCCCGAGCAGCGCTTCATGCGCCGGCCCGACCTGCGCCATCGACGGAATGTGCGCCTTTGGAATCATCAGAAAATGCACCGGCGCCCAGGGGTTGATGTCATGGAAGACGAAAATCCCGTCGTCTTCATAAACCTTGCGGCTGGGAATGGCGCCCGCGGCGATTTTGCAGAAAATGCAGTTGTCAGGATGGCTCATACAGCGTCGGTAACAGGTAAAAATTAAGAGGTTCAGGTCAGTTTGTGACCGTTAAAGCGCAGCCAGCCGCGGATGCAGCGGTACAGGTACCATAGCCAGACAATGCCGTAGGCGATGGCCCCCGGCAGAAACAGCAGCAGCCACAGTGGCGACAGCACCACCAGCCACATCAGCGTCCACCAGAAGGTTTTGATCATGTAGTTGTGGTGGTCTATATACAGCGCGTCAGTTTCGTCTTCACGCTTGATGTAATTGACGATCACCGCAATCACGGCAAACACGCCGCCGCTAAACCAGGCCAGCGTATGCAGGCCGTAGAGCAGCTGCATGACGGTGGTGTCGCGTGGGGTTTTATTTTCAAAATCAGCCAGGTTGGTTTCACTCATGCGTATCGGCTCCGGTAATTGGGGGTTGTCGGCGTCAAAGCTTTTCAACATTTTCGTTGGCGTCGCGGCCTTGTGCCTTGCGTAACGCTTTTTCTTCAATGCCGCTGGTGCCTTCACGACGCTCCAGCTCTGCGATGACATCGGCGGGGCTTAGGCCGTAATGGGCCAGTGCAATCAGGCAATGAAACCACAGGTCAGCCACTTCACCCACCAGCTTGCCCTTCAGCTCAGCCGTTTGACCACCATGGTCAATGTCTTTGGCGGCCATAACGGCCTCGGTGGCTTCTTCACCAATTTTTTTCAGGAACGCGTCGGGGCCCTTGTACAGCAGGCGTGCAACATAGCTCTTGTCGGGGTCACCACCATTGGCGACCTTGCGGGTTTCAATGATGTCAGCGAGACGCTGCAGGGAGTCGTTGGAAGTCATGCTAGTGATGGACGCTATGAATGCAAAGGCTTATTTATAGATACTGGCCGGGTCTTTAAGGACCGGATCGGTCACTACCCACTGACCATCCTTGTACAGGTTGAAAAAGCAGCTGTGGCGACCGGTGTGGCAGGCTATTCCCGGTTGCCCAGGCTCATGGCCAAGCTGGGTAACCTTAAGCAGGATCACGTCGTTGTCGCAGTCGTGGCGGATTTCATGCACGGTCTGCACATGGCCGGACTCCTCGCCCTTGAACCACAGCTTGGCGCG
>JANYFF010000296.1 GCA_025362825.1 Polaromonas sp.
TGTTTCGGTTCCCTCGTGCGATACGCCTGTCTGGTCGGTGGAAGGCAGGAAGGTCACCACGGTTGAGGGCCTTGGCCGCGACGGCAAACTGCATCCGCTGCAGCAGGCCTTTATTGATGAGCAGGCTGCGCAGTGCGGTTACTGCCTGTCGGGCATCCTTGTCCATGCGGCCGCGCTGCTGGCGAAAAATCCTGATCCATCCAGGGCTGAAGTTTGCGCCGCGCTGGATGAACACCTGTGCCGCTGCGGTAGCCATAACCGCATCGTGCGCGCTGTGCTGCGCGCAGCCGCAGTCATGAGCAGTGCAGCATGAGCAGTTCTATGGTGATACCTGATGCACGCGTGCTAGCCGGTAGCCTAGCCACCAATCCGCGCCTGTCCGACTGGCTGTCCATTCACGCAGACGGCTCGGTTTCGGTGCGTACCGGTAAGGTCGAGCTGGGCCAGGGCATCTGCACCGCGCTTGCGCAAATTGTTGCGGAAGAACTGTGCATTGCCCCGTGGCGCATTAGCATGTTCGCGGCGAGTACGACATCGGGACCCAACGAAGGCATGACGGCCGGCAGCATGTCCATCGCCCATTCTGGCGCTGCGCTGCGGCAGGCCTGTGCGGAAGTCCGTACCATCTACCTGCAGGCGGCTGCTGCAAAACTCGGCCTCGCGCCAGACCAGGCAGCGGCGTTTGATGTGGTGGACGGCAGCATATTCTTTAAAGATGGCCGCGTGGCTGGCAGCTACTGGGCGCTCGCCGATGATGCGCTGCTTGACCGCAGCGCCAATGGCGATGTGTTGCCACGCCGCGCCGGTTCCCCCGCTGCGGTACAGGTTGAGCGTCTGGATATCCCTGACAAGGTCACCGGCCACCCGCGGTTTATCCAGGACATGAGCTTGCCCGGCATCCTTTACGGCCGTGTGGCGCATCCGCCATCCCCGGGCGCCAAATTGCTGGACATTGATCTCGCAGCCGTTCAGGCCATGCCCGGTGTGGTGACCACGGTGCGCGATGGCAGTTTTATCGGTGTGATTGCCGACGACGAATACCTTGCCTTGAAGGCGCTGAGCAAATTGATGGCTGTTGCGCGCTGGGAAGAGTTTGCGCAGTTACCCGACATGAACGACATGCCGGCCTTTTTACGCTCCCAGCCGGTAGAAACTTCAGTCGTTGGCGAGAAGATTGCAGAGCCTGCGTCGCCCATTGCTGTCCGTACTTTTCAGGCGTCCTATTCACGGCCATTTCTGGCGCATGCGTCGATAGGCCCGTCCTGCGCCATCGCGCGCTACCAGGACGAAAGCCTGGAGGTGTGGACGCACAGCCAAGGCATTTACAACCTGCGCGCCGACCTGGCGCTGGTGTTTGGTCTGCCGCAGGAGCACATCAGGCTGCAACACGTCGAAGGCGCCGGTTGTTACGGCCACAACGGTGCTGACGATGCCGCCTGCGACGCCGCCCTGCTGGCGCGCGCCGTGCCCGGCAGGCCGGTGCAACTGCAATGGACGCGTGAGGACGAGCTCGGCTGTGCGCCCTTTGGTGCCGCCATGGCCGTCGGGATCACGGCAGGTGTAGATGCCGAAGGCCGCATCGTCAACTGGCAGCATGATGTCTGGTCCAACGGCCACAGCATGCGGCCGGGGCGCAGCAAGGTTCCCGTGCTGCATGCAGCCACCCAGATCGATCCGCCGTTTGAGCGGCAAATTGCCATCAACGTGCCGCTGTCCAACGGTGGTGGTGCCGAGCGCAACAGCGTGCCTTTTTATGACTTTGCCCAGTGGCGTGCGGTGTGCCACCGCTCGCTCAGCATGCCGATTCGCACATCGTCGCTGCGCTCGCTGGGTGCGCATTGCAACGTGTTTGCTATCGAGTCTTTTCTAGATGAAATGGCGGCAGGGCTTGGCGTTGACCCGCTTGAATTCCGTCTTCGGCATCTGGGTGATGAACGTGGCCGTGCGGTGCTTGAAGCCGCGGCAGCAATGGCGGGCTGGACCAGACGCGAGAGGGCAGAAGGCAAAGGCATGGGCCTGGCCTTTTCAAGATACAAAAACATGGGTGCCTACTGCGCTGTGGTGGCGTCGGTTGATGTCACGCAGGAAGTCCGCGTTGACAAGCTGTGGATCGCGGTTGACGTGGGCCGCGTGGTGAACCTCGATGGCGTCATCAACCAGATGGAGGGCGGCGCCGTCCAGACCGTCAGCTGGGTCTTGAAGGAAGCCGTGCAGTTTGACCGCTCCCGGATCCTCAGCACCTCCTGGGAGAGCTACCCCATCCTGCGCTTTTCAGAAGTGCCTGCCGTAGAAGTCAAGGTGCTGGATCGCCCCTCAGAAAAATCCCTGGGTGCCGGTGAAGCCACGCACGGGCCTGTTGCAGCAGCTATTGCCAATGCGATTGCCGATGCGATAGGGGTGCGCGTACGGGACATGCCCCTGAGCCAGGACAACATCACCAAAGCCGCGCTGGCGGATTAACAGGTTCTCTCATGCTGCTTCGCGTCAATATCTTCAATACATCGAGCAACCTGCCCCTGATGGCCGCGATGGCTAATGGTTATTTCGCAAGGCGTGATCTGGTCATAGATGTGCAGAACACTCCCAACTCGGATGAACAGCGCGCAGGGCTGGCAGAAGGCCGCTTCGAAATCGCGCACGCGGCTGTCGACAACGCGGTAGCGATGATAGAAGCTGGCAGCGATGCCGTCATCGTCTCCGGCGGTGATGCCGGCATGAACGACTTCATGGTGCGTGCCGAAATAAATACCATGCAGGACTTGCGCGGAAAGCTGCTGGCTGTCGATGCCCCCAACACCGCCTACGCGCTTGCGGGCAAAAAAATTCTCAAGCTCAACGGCTTGCTGGAAAACCGCGACTACGGTGTCAAGCTCGCCGGCGGCACTGGTCCGCGTTCCGCCGCCATGGTGGCCGACCCGCAACTGGCGGCTGGCATGATCAATCCGCCGTTTTCATTTTCAGTGCGCGAGAAAGGCCTTAAAAGCCTGGGCACACAATTCGATTTGCTCGGACCTTACCAGGCCACCGGCGCGTTTGTCATGCGCCGCTGGGCTGCCGAAAATACCGATACGCTGCAGCGTTACCTGGCAGCCTACATCGAAGGCCAGCGTCATGTGCTTGCGCCGGAAAACCGGCAGGCCATGATTGCGCTGCTGACAAGCCGCTTCAAGCTGTCCGATACGGTCGCCGAAGGCACTTATGAAGCGCTGGTCAAACCTGGATCGGGGCTGGCACCCGATGCTGCGTTTAGCAGCGAGGGCTTTGAAACGGTGCTTTCAATACGCGCGGAGATGGAGGGCATGTGGGGCGGTACACCGCCTGCCGCCGGAAAATTCATCGACCTGTCGTTTTATTCGCGCGCCCTGGCATCGGCCGCGACAAGCTGAACAAGCAAGGAGCCATCATGAGCGACAAACAGCGCCTGCCCTATATCGATCCTGCTTCCATCACCGATCCGGCCATGATGGCCGAGTTCGAGCGCGCGGCGCGCGAAGGTGCGCCCCGTCCTGAAAGTCACGCCATGCGCGCCAATGTGCCGGCCGTGTTCTGGGCCTTTACCAACGCCTGGAACACCACGTTTGTGAACGGCGTTTGCGATCACGCCATCAAGGAGCTGTGCCGGCTGTATGTCTCGCAGGCCGTCAACTGCAATTACTGTGGCAACCAGCGCTCCGTCAAGGCGCAGGAGCAGGGCCTGCTCGAAGCAGACGTGAAGGACCTGCTCGATTTCGACAAGTCCGCACGTTATACGCCGCGCCAGAAGGCGGCACTGCGGTTGGCCGAAGCCATTACCTGGGGCCTGGAGTCCACCGATGAGTTGTGGAGCGGCCTGTATGAAAATTTTGAAACCGGGCCCATCGTCGAGTTGGGATTTTTTATTGGCCTGACCATGGGCCAGCAACGCTGGAACAGGCTGATCAACATGCAGCACAGCCAGTTCATGGCGGGCACCAATGGCGGCCTGGCCCCTGCCGCTGTTGTGGCCACCAGTCACTGAAACAATCATGAAAATTCACTTCATCGGTGTTGGCAAAATGGGCTTGCCCATGGCCTCGCATTTTCTGGCGGGGGGACACTCGGTCACTGTCAGTGACCCCAGCGAAGAGCGCCTCGCCCTGGCGCGCTCGCATCAGCTTGGGGTTGCCGCAAGCGACGACGCCCTGACGCAGGCGCTGTCTGCTGCCGATATCGTTTTTTCGTCACTGCCGCACGACGCCGCGCTGACGGCCGTTGCGGCGCAAGTGGTGAAGTCTGCACGCAGGGGCGGCATGTTTGTAGACACCAGCACGGTGTCCCTGCAGGCATCGGCAGCTGTCGCAACCAGTTGCGCAGCGGCCGGCATACAGTACCTGCGAACAACGGTTTCCGGCAACAACAAGATGGCCGAGGCGGCGCAACTGACCGTCATGGCCTCGGGTCCGCGGGCTGCCTACGACCTTGCCTTGCCAGTACTGAAGCTGCTCGGGTCCAACCAGTTTTACCTGGGCGATGCCGAGCAGGCACGCCTGATGAAGCTGGTTGTCAACCTGCTGATTGCACAGACCAGCGCCATGCTGGCCGAGGGCCTGGCGCTGGGCCGCAAGGGCGGGCTGGACTGGCATGACATGTGGCAGGTGCTGGGCGCCAGCGCGGTGGGGTCGCCCATCCTGAAAGCCAAGTCGGTGCAATTGAGCGAGCGCGACTTCACGCCCACCTTCACGGTAGAGCAGATGATCAAGGACCTGGACCTCATCATCGGCGAGGGCAGGGCCAACCATGTGCCGCTGGCACAAACCGCCCTGACGCTGCAACTGATGCATGCAGCTGTTGCACAGGGAGATGCGCTGGAAGATTACGCCGTCATCATCAAGGCCGTGGAGCGCAGTGCCGGTCTGAACACCCATCTGGAATGAAACGATGAAAAGCTTTGTCTACAACGGCCAGGCGGCCCGTGTCGTGTTTGGTGCAGGCAGCCTGCAGCACCTGGGCCGTGAAATCGAGGCACTGGGTGCGCGCAAGGCACTGGTCTTGTCCACGCCCGAGCAGCGCGCCTCTGCAGAACGGATTGCCGAGCTGCTGGGCGACCGTGCCGCAGGCGTTTTTGATCGGGCAGTGATGCATGTGCCGATTGAAACGGCTCGAGAAGCGCGTGAGGTGGCCCGCAAGCTGGGTGCCGATTGCGCTGTTGCCATAGGCGGCGGCTCTACAACCGGGTTGGGAAAAGCCATTGCACTGGATTCCGGGCTGCCGATACTGGCCATTCCGACAACCTATGCCGGCTCGGAGATGACGCCGATTTACGGTATCACCGAAGCCGGCATGAAAAAAACCGGCAAGGACGCCCGCGTGTTGCCGCGCACGGTGATTTACGACCCCGAGCTGACGATGACATTGCCCGTGGGCATGAGTGTCACCAGTGGCATCAACGCGATTGCCCATGCAGCCGAAGGCCTGTACGCAACGGACGGCAATCCCATCATGGATTTGATGGCGACCGAAGGCATCGCCGCTTTGGGCCGCGCATTGCCGGCGATCCGCAAATCTTCTGCCGACGCTGCTGCAAGAAGCGATGCCCTGTACGGTGCGTGGCTCTGCGGCACGGTGCTGGGCAATGTTGGCATGGCTCTGCACCACAAGCTTTGCCACACCCTGGGCGGCAGCTTCAACCTGCCGCATGCCGAGACGCACACCATCGTGTTGCCCCACGCGCTGGCCTACAACGCTGCGGCAGCGCCGCAAGCGATGCAAAAAATCGCTTCAGCGCTCGGTGGCCAGAGCGCCGCCCAGGCAGTCTTTGACCTGGCCCGCGACAACGGTGTGCCAGTGGCGCTCAAGGACATTGGCATGAAGGAAAGCGACCTGGACAAGGCCTGCGATATCGCCATGCAGAACCAGTACCCCAATCCGCGTCCGCTGGAGCGCCAGGCCATCCGCGAACTGCTGCAGAACGCCTTTGAAGGCAAGCGGCCCTGAGGCTAGACACCTGTGAAATTCTTTGAAAGGAAGCTGACATGACGAGAACCGACATACTTTCCCGGAACGAGGTGAGCATCTCCGGCGACACGCCACCACCAGGTCTGGCAACGTCGTGTGGCTGCGGTCTGCCGCGCCGCAATTTCCTGTCAGGTTTGCTGGGCGGTCTGATGGCTGCGGGCGCCGGTGCCGGGCTGGCCGGGTGCACGGCACCGGCTGGTGCGAGCGCATCAGCGGCACCGATGAAGGACCGTATCGACATCCATCATCATCTTTTTTCACCAGCCTATGTTGCAGAGCTGGCGAAAGCCAACCAGGCACCGCCCATCGTGCGCGGCTGGTCGGTGGCACGCACGCTGGAAGACATGGAAAAAGCCGGCGTCAAGACGTCCATCCTGTTGGTCACCACACCGCAGGTCAGCTTTACAGATGCTGCCAACGCCCGGCGCATTGCCCGAGAAAGCAACGAGTGGACGGCGCGACTGGGCAAGGACAATCCCGGGCGTTTTGGTTCGTTTGCCATGCTGCCGATGCAAGACACAGACGGCGCGCTGCGCGAGCTTGAATACGCGCTCGACGTACTCAAGGCTGACGGCATTGGCCTGCTGACCAGCTACGGCGACAAGTGGTTGGGCCACCCGTCGTTTGCTCCAGTGATGGACGAGTTGAACCGCCGCAAGGCCATTCTCTACACCCATCCGACGGCGGCCAACTGCTGCCGCAACCTGCAGGCCGATGTGCCGCCCACGGTGATCGAGTTTGGCACCGACACCACACGCACCATCACCGACATCGTGTTCTCGGGAACGGCCGCACGTTGCCCCGACCTGCGCTTTATCTTCTCGCACGCAGGCGGCACGCTGCCCTTTTTGACGGAGCGGCTTGTGAAGATGCCGGTGCTGGACCCCAAGCTGGCTTCACGGGTGCCCAAAGGCGTGCTCTACGAGCTCAAACGCTTTTACTACGACACGGCCTGGTCGGCGCATCCGATGGCGCTTTCCTCGCTGACGCGGCTGGTCGATGTATCGCAAATACTGTTTGGCTCGGACTACCCCTACCGCACTGGAGAAGACCATGTCATCGGCCTGCGCGAGTTTGGTTTTTCACCGGCGGACATGCGCGCCATTGAACGGGGCAATGCCTTGCGCCTGCTGCCGCGCTGGAACACCTGACACTAGCAGCAACGCAACGGCCCTGTGCCTGGCTGATCATTCATTTAATCTGGAGTTATCCATTCATGAACTTTCTTAAAGTCCTTGTATTTGCCGTGGCGACCAGCTTGCAGCTGAGCGCCTGGTCGCAGGTGGCTGAGCGAAACATTGCGGAGATCAAGCAGGAATCGCTCGCCCGTGCCCAGCGCGGCGCTTACCCGCTGGGCGGCCTTGATCCGGCGGATGTGGCTCAGGCGCTGGATGCCATCCAGACGACGGGCAGGGACGAATGGGCCACAGGCTGGAGCCGGGTCGCCGAGCGTTACATGGAGCAGGGGCGCACCGCTGGCTCCGCACCTCAGGCGGCAGCGGCCTACAAAAAGGCCTGGCGGCTGTTTTACTTTGCGCAGTGGCCTGTCCCCAATTCGCCCGGCAAGAAAGTTGCCTATGACCGCGCCGTGCAGGCTTACATGAAGTACGCCGAATCCATGGACCCGCCTATGGAGCTCGTGAAGATTCCATTCGAAGGGCAAACCATCACTGGCTATTTGCGGTTTCCCAAACAGGCGACAGGGCCCGTACCGATGATCCTGGCCATCAGCGGGCTGGACAGTCGCAAGGAAACCGTTGCCGACAGCTATGAACAGATACTGGCAAAGGGCGTTGGTTTCCTGGCGGTAGATGGGCCAGGCACCGGCCAGGCGCCGATCAAGGTGAGTGCCAGCGCCGAGCGCATGTTTTCAGTCGTACTGGACTACCTGTATCAGCATCCTCGCGTGGACCGTTCGCGCATCATTGTTTCGGGTGTCAGTTTTGGTGGCTACTGGGCGGCCAAGCTGGCTATCACTGAAAGGGCCAGGCTTCTGGGTTCAGTTGCGCAGTCGCCACCTGTTGACGAGTTCTTTTCAGAGCGCTTTCTGCGCGAAGGAACCATGGGTAACCGTGAGTACCTTTTCGATCTTGCCCCGGCATTCATCAATGTGTTTGAAGGCGCCAACACGGTTGACGACCTGGCCCGCCTGATGCCCGGCATGTCCCTGAAATCCCAGGGCCTGCTGACAAAGCCTACGGTGCCCATGCTGGTGGTCACAGGAGCAAAAGACACGCAGGTGCCGATTTCGGACATCGAACTGCTGATGCGCTCGGGCGATGTACCCAAGGAGTCGTGGATCAATCCGAGCGGCGGGCATCTGGGCCGTGAGGCCCGGGGCTGGACCGATCCGGTCATATTCTCCAAAGTCATCATTCCGTGGGAGCTGCGCCTGATAGAGCAATCCCGGCAATCGAAATAAGCGCCCTGCGATCTCCCCGGGCTACTGACTGGGGCGCTGCCCTCAGGCGCGCAGGCCGGGCACGATCGCGCCCTGAATACCGTGTCGTTCAAGCGATTTGGCAACAAAGCCGGTGGCCTTCATTTCTTCGACGAAGTCAGCAAGCAGGGCGACCGCTGCCGGTCCCCGGCTCTGGGGCGTCACCATGGCCTGCTGGATGACCATGAAGCGCCCGGGGAGCAGGCGCAGGTCCGGAATCCGCTTTGCGTCGAGCTGCAGCTGCTGTTTCACGCCGGCCGCAACCTCAAGCCCGTCCGCCATGAAGGTATCCACTACGGCCTGTGAGTTGGCCGCGCGCACGATTTCAGCGTGCTTCAGTTCGCGGCTCAGGTAGAGGTCGTAGGCGCTTCCGGCGCCTGCTGCCACGCGAATGCCGGCGTGGTCAACCTCGTCGTTGGACTGCAGGGGTGAGTCGTTGCGCACCATGTAGGCGCCCTCTATCAGCACATAGGGTGCAGTGAACGAAATGCCTTCGCCGCGCAGCGGGTCGATGGCAAAAAAGCCAATGTCAGCCGCTTCGTTCCTGACCGCGTCCACCGACTTTGCGGCGGTGTCAAAAACCACCAGCTCCAGAGGCACGCCCAGCCTGTCGGCAAATGCCTGGGCAAGGTCTATGGACACGCCGAAGGGTTGTCCCGTCGCCGGGTCCTTGCCAGCGAGGATGGCGTTGCCGAGATTGATGGAAGCGCGGAGGTGCCCGGCAGGGGCAAAGGCAGACAAAAGAGAGGGGTTCATATGCTGGTGTGGACTCTATGGATATGCCCAGGAATGATCGGTGAGGAGCGACCTGCTGGTCCGGGAAGTCCGGCGCCTGCAAAGACATGGTAAAGATCATCGATTGGCTGGCGGAGGTGGGGTTTATAAGGTCGGATTCTAGGCTTGTCCATGATAAATTTGAATGTTCGTCTTTCAGCGTGGATCGCAAGCGTTAGCGGTGGTTGGAGCGCTTCATGGGCCAACCTGCAACTGGCCGGCTTGCGGGGGCATGTGACGCTGCAGCCTTGTCATGCTGCGTGGTGATACTGGCGTGAAAAATTCTTCGGCTGCCCTGTGCGGCACGATTTTAAATAATGGTGATAGTGGGTCAATCATGAGTTCTGGTTATTTTTCAACATCCTTGTTGTATTGTGCGGTTGCGGTCCTTGCTGCTGGTTGCGGAGGCAAGCCTGATGCGGCCGCCGTGCCTGCACTGCAAGCCGGCAGCGCGCCGGCCCCGGCAGCAGCAGCCAGCGCCAGTGCGGGGCCGCCTGTCAGCATTACGACGGTTCGCGCCGAGCAGCGGGTATTGCCTGTTGTTATCAAGGCAACCGGTGCGGTCACACCGATCTCCAGCGTGGATGTTCGCTCTCAACTCACCAGTGTCCTGAGCAAAGTGCATTTCAAGGAAGGCCAGTTTGTCAAGGCCGGTGACTTGTTGTTCACGCTGGACTCACGTATCGACGAAACCAATATGAGCAAGGCGCGTGCGCAGCTTGCCAAGGACAGCGCTGCGCTTGGTGATGCAAGGCGCCAGCTGGCGCGCAGCAAGGAATTGCTGGCGCAGAATTTTGTTTCGCAGGGTGCTGTGGATACCAGCCAGTCCCTGTATGACGCGCAGACCGCGCTCATCGCTGCTGATCAGGCGGCAGTGGACGCCGCGCGGGTAGCCCTGTCCTATAGCCGCATCACAGCGCCACATTCCGGGCGTGCTGGTGCGGTCAATGTTTTTGCAGGCAGCACGGTACAGGCGAATCTGACGGCGCTCGTCACCATCACACAGCTTGATCCGATCGCTGTGTCTTTCAGTTTGCCGCAACGTAATCTGCCCAGTGCCCTTGCTGCCCTGAAGGGCGGCAACACGGAGGTCACCGCGACCCTGCCGGACGGTGCGGGTGGTTTCAAGGGGCGCCTGCAATTTGTTGATAACCTGGTGGACCCCAGTTCCGGAACAGTCAAGGTCAAGGCGCTCTTCGACAACGCTGCTGGCAAGCTGTGGCCGGGCGCCTTTGTCGATGTCGGCTTGACGGTCGGCGTCATGAATGAAGCTGTGGTGGTGCCGCAGGCCTCCATCATCCAGGCCGCTCGCGGTTCGGTGGTCTATGTGGTCGAAAACGGCAAGGCGGTACTCCGGCCTGTGACCGTGGTGTATGCACAGGGTGTCGACGCGGCAGTCAGTGGCGTCCAGGCTGGCGACCGTGTCGTCCTTGACGGCCGGCAGAATTTGCGCCCTGGCTCATCGGTGGTCGAGCGAGCCCGGCCGCCTGCCTCGGCTGCAAGCGGTGCAAACGGCGCAGGGGGCACCGGCAAACGTGAACGTGCTGCCGCTCCTGCAAGTGACACAGCCAGCCAGGCGCGGAGGGCCACACCATGAATCTTTCCGAACTCTTTATACGCCGCCCCGTCATGACCGTGCTGCTCAACGCAGCGATTGTGCTGGCCGGGGTGATTGGCTATCGCAGCATTCCTGTCGCGGCACTCCCCAGCTATGACACGGCAGTGATCAACGTCTCGGCTTCGCTGCCGGGCGCCAACCCTGACACCATGGCCAGCTCGGTCGCCTTGCCGCTGGAAAAACAGTTTCAGACCGTACCCGGGTTGAAAACCATCAGCTCAAACAGCACTTTGGGCCAAACGGCGCTGACGCTTGAATTTGAGGAAGGCCGCAACATTGATGCGGCGGCGGTTGATGTTCAGGCCGCGCTGTTGCGTGCTCAGCGGACGCTGCCGCCCGAGTTGACTGAAGCACCTTCTTACCGCAAGGTAAATCCGGCTGATGCGCCCGTGTTGCTGGTTGCACTGACGTCGCCTTCACTGGCACCATCAGATCTGCAGGACTACGCCGAGCACCTGATCTCGCCGCAGCTGTCCACGATCAGCGGTGTTGCGCAGGTAAATATTTTTGGCGCCAAGCGCTATGCAGTACGCGTACGCGTCATACCTGAGGCACTGGCTGCGCGCAATATCGGGCTCGACGAACTCAGCACCGCGCTGCGGGCAGCTAACGTCAACACCCCCGTCGGCACGTTGGACGGACCGCGGCAGACACTCATCCTGCAGGCTAACCAGCAACTGCGCAATGCTGCAGAATTTTCAGACCTGATTGTGAGTAATCGAGGTGGCAATCCGGTCTTGCTGAAAGACGTTGCAAAGGTTGAAGACAGCATAGAAACGCTCAAAAGCTGGGCTACCCTCAACGGTGAAAACTCCATCACCATTGCAGTGTTGCGCCAGCCCGGTGCCAACACTGTCCAGGTAGTGGATGCCGTGCGCGCCCTGTTGCCTGTGCTGCAAAGCCAGATGCCTCAGTCTGTGGCGCTCACGCCGGTCAATGACCGGTCTATCTCCGTGCGGGCGGCCTTGCATGATGTGACCCTGACGCTGATGGGAACCATCGCATTGGTGGTGCTGGTGATCTTTTTATTCCTGCGCCGCTTCATTGCAACGGCTATTCCCATCCTTTCGCTGCCGGTTTCCCTGATCGGTGCTGTCGCACTGCTCTGGGGTTTTGGCTACAGCCTGGACAATATTTCGCTGCTCGGCCTGACCCTGGCGGTGGGCTTGGTGGTCGACGACGCCATTGTGGTGCTTGAAAACATCATGCGCCACATCGAGGAGGGGGTGCCACCGTTTCGGGCCGCCTTGCTGGGCGCGCGAGAAGTAGGCTTCACCATCATTGCGATTTCGTCTTCGCTCATCGCCGTGTTCATCCCGATCTTTTTCATGCCGGGTGTGATCGGCCTGCTGTTCCATGAGTTTGCGGTGGTCGTGGGCCTGTCGATTGCTGTTTCGGCGTTCGTCTCGCTGACGCTGGTGCCCATGCTGGCCAGCCGTTTCCTGCGCGACGAGGCGCACGAGAAAAAGCCTGGACCCATCGTCCGCATGTTCGAGCGCGGCTTCAACGCCTTGCTGGCTTCGTATACCCGTTGGTTAGACCGGGCACTAGGCCACCGCAAAATCGTGCTGCTGATAGCGCTTGCCACCTTTTTGGCGACGGCATGGCTGTTCATCGTTATTCCCAAAGGATTTTTCCCGCAGGAAGACATCGGGCAGATACAGGTTTCCACCGAAGCCGCTGAGGACACATCGTTTCCGGCGATGGTGGCATTGCAGGAGCGTGTCGCCAGGATCATTCGTGCTGATCCCGCTGTCGGGGCTGTCAGTTCATTTAACGGCGGCAATGGTTCGCAAAACACCGGGCGCATGTTCATCACGCTCAAGCCCACAGCCGAACGCCAGCCCATGAACAAAGTCATCGAGGGCCTGCGCGGCAAATTGCGCGAGGTGGCGGGCATCAGCGTTTTCATGCGTCCGATCCAGAATCTTCAGCTCGGAGGACGGCAGAGCAAGTCCCAGTACCAGTACATTTTGCAGAGCCTGAAGGCTGATGAGCTCAATGAATGGGCGACCAAGCTGCAGGACAAGCTGCGTACCGAACCGCTCTTTCGCGATGTGACCAGTGATTCGCAGCTTCGTGGCCTGCAAGCGCAACTCAAAATTGACCGCAACAAGGCCAACACCCTGGGCGTCTCGGTGGACTCCATTCGTACGGCGCTTTTCAGTGCTTTCGGCGAACGCCAGGTCTCCACGATTTACCTGCCGTCCGATACCTACAAGGTCATCATGGAGGTGCAGGCCGAGGTCAAGCAGGACGAGCGCGCGCTGGCGGGCATCTATGTACGTTCTTCGACGGGTACGCTTGTCCCGATGTCGAGCTTCACGACGGTAGAGCGCACGGTGGGGCCGACGTCCATCAACCACGTCGGGCAATTGCAGGCCATTACGGTGGCCTTTAACCTCGCACCGGGTACTGCACTTGGAGACGCGACTGCACGCATCGATCAGGTTCGCGAAGCCATCAACATGCCGCCGTCCATCATTGCGACTTACGGTGGTGATGCTGCGGTGTTCAAGAACTCGCAGGGTAGCCAGGCCATTTTGGTGATTGCCGCGCTGCTGGTCATCTATGTGCTGCTGGGCGTGCTGTATGAAAGCTATATCCACCCCATCACCATTCTTGCCGGCTTGCCTTCTGCTGCGGTGGGTGCGCTGGCGACGCTGATGCTGTTCGGCCAGGACCTGACGTTGATCGCTACCATCGGTATCGTCCTGCTCATAGGCATCGTGAAAAAGAACGCCATCATGATTATTGACTTCGCGCTGGATGCACAACGCCATGGCGGCATGACACCCGCACAAGCGGTGCGTCAGGCCTGTATCCTGCGCTTTCGGCCCATCATGATGACTACGCTGGCGGCCTTGATGGGCGCGCTGCCGATTGCACTGGGTCTTGGTGCCGGCGCTGAGTTGCGCCAGCCGCTCGGACTGGCGGTGGTGGGTGGACTGGTCTTTTCACAAGCCATCACACTTTTCATCACGCCAGTGATTTACCTGGCGCTTGACCGCTTCAGCGGAACTGGACCAGTGACGACACCCGAGATTGCACCGGTGGTCATGGCTTGAGCCTGCAGGCTCCGGTTTTTAATTGCTATGAAAGTCATAGCTAGAAAATACCGGTATACGGGGGCTCAGTGGCGATTTTATGCCTGAAATGCCCTGAAAAGCACTTGCAGGCTGCTTTTCAGGGACGCGGCTGATCTGGCGCCCGGTCAGGATGAGATTTTTGCGCCGGTGAGCTTTTCCTGGGCGCTGACGAGAGCAGGCACAAACTGTTTGCCAAAGCCCAGTGCCGAAGCGGTCGCCAGGCTCTGGTGTACTGCTTCACCTACAAACGACGGCACATTCACCATCTCCGCCAAGTGGGTGTAGTAGCGCAAGTCCTTGCGGGCGTTGTCCAGCTCAAACTTCAGCCCGGTAAAGTCCCCGCTCAGGGTTTTGGCCATCGCCTGGAAGATGCCCGAGTTCACAGCGCCTGCCGACACCACGTTGACCAGTTGCTGAACGTCCACGCCGGCCTTCGCGCCCACTGCAAATGCTTCTGCAGTGGCCGTTGTGATTGCTTGCCCGATAAAATTATTCAGCAGCTTGACGATGTGTCCTGCACCCGGACCGCCTACGTGAAAGATGTTTTCGCAATACGCCTGTAGTACCGGCTTAACCTCCTCAAACACATCAGGCGTTGCACCAACCATGGTGTTTAGTTTTCCCAGCTCGGCCTCCACTGGTGTGCGGGCCAGCGGAGCGTCCACCAGCACCGCGCCGTGCTGCGTGCACAGTGCGGCCAGGCGTTGCGTGGATTCGGGCTCGCTGGTGGAGGTGTCTATGACGACCAATCCGGCGCGTGCATTTGACAGCACGCCCCGCGGGCCCGACAGCACCGCCTCAACCTGCGGCGAGCCTGTCACGCACAGCATGACCACGTCGCACGTACCCAGTTCTGCCGCCGAGTCCGCGAGCTTCGCGCCCGCGGCCAGCAGGTCTGCAACCCCGTCGCGGTTACGGTGTACCGTCAACGACACGCTATATCCTTTGGCGAGAAGGTTTTTTGCAATACCGTGGCCCATCAGGCCCGATGCGCCGATAAATCCAACGTGTTTCATATGTGGTCTTTTCGTTTGATGCTGTGAGGTCGTTCGTTATCTGACGGCAACGCGCACGGTCTGCGGGGTTGCCAGTATCCATTGTGTCCCCGACCCGAGCCAGGCCTGCAGAATGCTGACATCGGACATTGGTGCGTTGACCTCTGGGCGCGCAAGCACCTGGGCGGGTTCAATGTAGCGCTGGCCTGAGGTCAGCGTGCCCAAAGGCCACCGCTTTCACGATGCTGATATCAGTAAACGCCAAAGCGCCCCGTCCACTTGCGCTCATAGTCCATCTTTGCAAAGTGCTCGACCATGAAGTCAATGAAGGTGCGCACCTTGGCCGACAGGTGCTTGCGGCTTGGGTAGGCCAGGTTGATGGTCAGGCGCGGCAAGTCCCAGTCGTCAAGCACCGGCACCAGGCGGCCCGCAACGATGTCTTCGTACACGATGTAAGACGGCTGCACCAGGATACCCAACCCGTCGAGGGCTGCGACGCGCAGGATCTGACCGTCGTTGGCGTCCAGCAGGCCCTTCACATTGAGGGTGGTCGTTTTGCCGTCCCGGCTAAACCGCAATTCATTTGGGTTGTTGGCATGTGTGTAGATCAGCAGCTTGTGGCGCTGCAGGTCGTCCAGTGTCTTCGGGATGCCATGCTGCGCAAAATAACGTGGGGACGCGGCGAGGATGCGCCGTGTTTCGGCGAGCCGCCGTATGGTGATATTGGAATCCGGCTCGATCTCCCGGGTGCGTATGGCCACGTCGATGTTGTTGTCGATGATGTCCATGTAGCGGTTGGCAGATTCAACATGAACCGTGACATTGGGATAGCGCTGGGTGTATTCGCGCAGCAGCGGTGCGACATGGTGCAGGGAGAACGACAGCGATGCAGAAATCCGCAACACACCCGTCGGGCTCAGTGACGTTGCATTGACGGCCGACTCGGCATCCTTGAGGTCAAACAATATGTTCTTGGCGCGGGTGAAAAACTCCTGCCCAGTGTCGGTCAGGTAGAGCCTGCGGGTGTTGCGCTCCACCAGCCGCGCGCCCAGGCGCTCTTCGAGCGCCGACAGATGTCTGCTGGCGGCTGCGTTGGACAAATCCAGCGCTTCGGCGGCGCGGCTCAGGCTGCCGGTTTCGGCAACCTGCACAAAGAGTTCGATTTCTGTCCAGCGGTCCACTTGGGTCTCCAGCCACTTTTATGATGGGCCAGCTTCCCACTCAGGTGAGAGATGGCGTGAAAGGCTGATCATACAAAGCCGCGGACAGGACCGTCGCCATCCTCAAAAGTCTCTTCAAGGTCCACTCAGGCCAAGGCCTGTTTGACACGCTCTGGCGTCAGCGGCAGGTCGCGCATGCGCCGCCCTGTGGCGTTGGCGCTTTCGTTGGCAAACGCCCCCACC
>JANYFF010000317.1 GCA_025362825.1 Polaromonas sp.
CCAGCAGGCAAGCCATCAATCTCAAGCAGCAATTGCGCAAAACTCTTGCCCGCAGCATCAAGCACCGCACGCCCTTTTTCTGCCGTCGCGGCAGCCGCATTGCCAGCCGCACCCTGCGGGTTGTAGTCCTGCATTTGCCAGGCCAGCTTGGCGCTGCGGCCATCGCCGAGGATGGCGAATTTCTGGGCGCGGTCTTTGGAGCTTGAATGAAAGTCCTGCGCCCTGGTCATATCTACTTGCTCGGGCTTGAGCGCCAACATCATGGATGTTTCAATGTCGCCTGCATGAATGCCAAAGCGGTGTTCTTCAGCGCTGAAAAGATCGTTCACAAGCTCACCGTTATCACCGACAAGCGGCAGGTTGAACCAGTTGACGCTGTAGACCAGCATGCCGAGCCGGGCGCGCAGGTCGCGGGCTACGATGTCGAGCATGCCGACCTGGCCGCCATGTGAATTGAGCAGCACCAGTTTTTTGACGCCGGTGGCTGCGACTGATTCTGCGACCTCTGTCCAAAGGCGAATGACAGTTTCAGCCTTGAGGGTCAGGGTGCCGGCAAAGGCTGTGTGCTCGGGGCTGAAGCCAATCGCCTGCGTGGGCAAAAACAGCACCGGCAAGTCAGCTTGCAGGTGCGGCAGCGTGGCCTGCACCACACCGTCGGCCAGCGTCGCATCAACGTTGAGCGGCAGGTGCGGGCCATGCTGCTCGATGGCCGAGACCGGCAACACTGCGATGCAGCGCGCCAGGTCAAGGCTTGCGAAGTCGGGGCTTTTAAGGTCGGCCCAGAAGCGTATTGAAGCGGCTTGAGCAACTGGAGCGGCGGGCATGGATGGTTCGGATGGCATGGGGATTGATATTACTACTCACCGATTCTGTCCGGGGCATACGCCGGTTGCATCATCGGTTCAGGCAGCCGCAGCGGCTTTCTGGATGTCATCGCGATGCGCCTGCTGGCTGGCGTGCCGGCTCTGGCGCTCTGCGCGCGGCTTGCCTGCCAGCGTGGGCGAGGCGATGTGCTCAGCGGCCAGCACGCCGGCTAGGCATTGCGGACGGCCGCGCGCGCCGCTGGCGCGGTAGTCCAGCAGCAGCGCCGTGCGCACAACATCCAGCGCCAGACCACGCACGTCTGTGAGATGCTCAAAAAATAAATCAACCAGCTTTTCAAGCGCAAATTCATGCGTCTTGCCGGTGGTCTGCCAGAGCCAGTCGCTGAAGTCGAGAAAGCGGTTGAAAGCCGAGCCGGGTTCAAGCAAGAGCCTGAGCGACGCAGCAAAGCGGCCTGAATTGGCCACCATTTCCCAGTACCTCGCAAAGCGCTTGATGCGCTGCATGCTGTTGAAATCAACCGTGCTGTTCTGCAAAATCGTGTACGGCGTCTGCGGGTCATAGACCATGGCGTAGCTGGCGGTGTGCCGCGTGATGGGTGTGCCGCGCAAGCGCTTGAGCACGCCAAACTGGATCTCATGCGGGGCCAGTTCATACAACCTGTCAAAGCCTTCGGCAAAACTTTCAATCGTTTCACCCGGCAGGCCAAAAATCAAATCGGCATGCACATGCGCCTGACTTTCATTGACCAGCCAGCGCAGGTTGTCGGCCGTTTTGAGGTTGTCCTGTTTACGTGAAATGCGTTGCTGCACCTCGGGGTTAAAACTTTGTATGCCGACTTCAAACTGCAGCGAGCCGGGAGGGAACTGCGCGATCAGGGCCTTGAGCCGGTCCGGGAGGCTGTCGGGCACCACTTCAAAATGCACGAATAGGTCGGCCCCGCCAGACGCGATGCGGTCCAGAAAAAACTGCAAAATCCGCACCGAGAAATCGACCTTCAGATTGAAGGTGCGATCCACAAACTTGAAGTTGCGGGCGCCGCGCTGGTAGAGCGCGTCCATCTCGGCCATAAAGCGGTCCAGCTCAAAGGCCCAGGCGGTCTTGTCGAGCGAGCTCAAACAGAACTCGCATTTGAAAGGGCAGCCGCGCGAAGCCTCGACATACAGCAGGCGTTTGGCCAGGTCTTCTGAGGTGTATTCGGCATAAGGCAGAGCCAGCAGCTCAAGCGGCGGTTGTTCGCCGGCAATGACTTTCATCAGCGGCTGCGGCCCGTCAAGCAGTGCGCGGCACAGTCTGGGAAAGCTCACATCGCCCCAGCCTGTGACAACGTGGTCGGCGAGGCGGCAGATGTCCTGCTCGGTAGTCTCAAAGCTGACTTCGGGCCCGCCCAGCACGATTTTGATGTCGGGCCGCAAGGCTTTCAGCAGGCGCACCACCTGCGTGGTCTCGACCACATTCCATATATAGATACCCAGGCCGATGACACGCGGCTCCAGCGCCAGCAGTTCTTCAACAATCTGGGTGGGCCGCTGCTGTATGACGAACTCGCGCAGCTGCGTTTGCGCCCGCAGGCCAGCGCCGCCGTGCACGTCCATATTGGCCAGCAGGTAGCGCAGGCCCAGCGAGGCGTGAATGTATTTGGCGTTCAGGGTGGCTAAAACGATAGGGGCAACAGAAGTTGGCATGGCCGTATTATCCAAGCTGGCGCGGTGATGGTCTGCAGGCAACGCCATACCGAAGGCCGCCTTGAACAGATCACTGCCCATGCCCATCAGGAACTAATGCACTTGCTGTCCGCTCACACCGTCACCATGAATTTGAAGCGCTCCTTTTCCACCGCACTGTTTGCTACGTTTTTAATAGCTACAAGTGCAGTCTTTACGGGGGCAGCGGCCCAAAATAGCTCACAAAACGTCCTCGGTGGCAGTTTTGGCAGCAAAAACAGCAGCAGTGCGGGTCCGGTGGTCACGACCGAGCAGGTCCGGGCAGAGTTGCTGGCCTGGGCACCTGATGGCGCCGGGCCGGGTCAGAAGGTCTGGCTGGGGCTGCAACTCGTGCATCAGCC
>JANYFF010000331.1 GCA_025362825.1 Polaromonas sp.
CAGCTGCCACTGGGTACGTACCGCTGCCAGTTCGGGCGGCTGGTCGCCGCGTGCCAGGGCTGCGATGTGCGTGGCCTCGTCGCTGATGTGGCCGATGCGGTCGGCCATGTTGTGCAGCAGCGCGATGGCGCCAGGTACACCGGTCTTGAGTGGGTCGGGCAATTCGCTCGCCGTCGGCGGGTGCGGCGGCAGCGCCCCCGCGAGCTGCGGACGCAGGTCGGCAATCGGCTTGATGGACTGGCCCGAGCGGCCGAGTAGCAGCGCCAGCGCCAGCGATTCAAGCTGGGCCGCCGTAGTGGCCAGCGCATCGCCCAGCGCGGGCAGGGTGGACAGGCTCGCGCCTTGGCTGAGCAGCATGTCCAGGTCAAGGTCGCAGGCCAGTTGATGATCGCGTGCCTCCAGCAAGCCAAGCAGCATCGCGGCCAGCCGCTGGCGCGGCGCAGTTGTTGGGGATTCGAGCACCAGGTCGCGGGTGTTTTGCAGATGGTCGGCCAGGTCGGCCTGCTGTTGCAGCATGGTGGCCAGTAGTGCCTGATGGTTGGGCTGCAACTCAAAACGGCGGCCCTGGGTGCGCAGGATTTGCGCAAAGGTGTGCAGGCATTCGGCCAGCAGCTGGATACGAAAACGGTGGTTGAGCAGGTGCGTGGTGAAGACCGCCCACAGCAGGTAGAGCCCGGCACCGAGCAAATACCAGCCAGTGTGTTCGATGATTTTTTCCAGCGAGCCCACTGGCGGCGCGGCCATCGAAAACAGCATGGAGAACAGCAGCGAGAAACAGATCGGCCCGCCGCGTTTGCCCCAGGCCATCAGCATCACGGCCAGGAAGGTGCCGGCCACCAGCACAACGCCGAGCAGGATGGTGTCCTCGCGCACCAGTTGTACCAGTGCAAACAGGGGCGCGCCCATCAGCGGCGCTGGCAGCATCTGCATGATCTTGCGTTTGCGTGGTGCCGGCACATCGGGCAGGCTGGTGATCATCACGCCTACTGCGGCGGTGGCAGCGCCGGCCAGGCCAGCGCTTTCAAAAATCGCCAGCATGATGAGCACCAGACCCAGCGATACCGTCAGGCCGTTGGTGACGTACTGGCTGAGTGCAATGCGCAGCAGGTTTTGCAGGCGCAGATTGGCGCGTCCTGCGCGGTCCGCTAGCCAGCCTTCCAGCATCATCGGCGTGGTGTTCGGGTCAGGTGGTGTGCGGCTCATCTGCACACTTTAACCACTAGGCACAAAAGCCAAAAAGGCGTTACTGCGCTACACCCACTAGGAAAACCCCAAGTGGCCGGGAGATCGTAAGACGTAATAATGTTTTGATGTGCCTCTGTGCCCTTTGTTCCACCCTTCGGAAGCTAATCAATGCCAAGACTCCAAACCCCATTGAACAAATGCCTGATGCTGTTTTTAACAGCGACGCTTTCAGCGAGTGTGTATGCGCAGCAAACCAGCAAACCGGAGTCCAGCAACATGCGGCTGGTGGGCTACAACGACTTGCAGGGCCGCACCGCCTATCAACCGGTGATCCAGAAACAGGGCAGCCGCTGGATTGCCTATGTTGGCCACCACGGCGACAAAAAAATCAACCCGCTCAACCAGCGGCAGGAAGACAATGGCACGTCTGTCATTGATGTCACCGACCCCAAGCAGCCGAAATACCTGGCGCACATCCCCGGAGAAGAAGGCAAGGCCGAGCAGGGTGGCGCGCAGATGGTGCGGGTCTGCAGCGGCGCACAGTTGCCCAAGGCCGACAAGAGCAAGTTCTACATGCTCAGGGTGTTTGGCAACCAGGCCCATGAAATATGGGACGTGACAGAGCCTGCCAAGCCAGCCCTTCTCACGACCATCGGCAAGGGCCTGAAGGGGACGCACAAAAATTATTGGGAGTGCGATACCGGCATCGCCTACCTTGTCTCTGGTAACCCGCAGTGGCGAACCAACCGCATGACGCAGATTTACGATCTCTCAGACCCTGCCAAGCCGGTGTTCATCCGGGATTTCGGGCTGGTCGGGCAGCAGCCCGGCGCCGGCGGCGCGGTGCCGATTTCGCTGCACGGTGCCATCTCTACCGGCCCCAAGGGCAACCGGGTGTTTTTGGGTTACGGCACCAACGTCGAGGGTGTGCTGCAGATCGTGGACCGGGACAAATTGCTCAATGGCGCGAAGGACCCTACACCTGAAAATCTGCTTGCGCCGCAGATCGCCCGGGTTGACATGCCGCCCATGCACGGTGCCCACACCGTTTTTCCCTTGTTGAATATGGAAATCCCCGAGTTCAGCAAAAACCTGCTGGGAAAAACGCGTGACTTCATTGTGGTGACGGACGAATCGATCCAGAAGGAGTGTCTGGAGGGGCGCCAGATGGTCTGGTTTGTGGAT
>JANYFF010000316.1 GCA_025362825.1 Polaromonas sp.
CGGGCGGCACCAGCGCATGGTGGGGCGTGAAGGAAGGCGCGATTGACATCGTGTCGATTGCCGCCGACGTGCCAGACGAAACCAAAAAGCGCATTGACGAAGTCAAGGCCGGCCTGAAAGACGGCAGCTTTTCCATCTGGAAGGGTCCGATCATGGACAACACCGGCAAGGAGCTGATTGCGAAGGACACCATCGCCGACGACAAATTCCTGGGCGGCCTGAAGACTTACGTCAAGGGCGTTGAAGGCAAGGTCCCGGGCAACTGATTTTCCGGTAACCTGATCACTGTTGTGATTCACCACAGCTGCCTTCGGGCAGCTTTTTCATGTGCGCCTGGCATCGGTGCACTCTAGGAGATTGCCATGACTTTTACTGTCAAACCCGTAGCGCCCGACCGATTGCCGGACCTGCTCAGGCAGATGCCCAAGGCCGAGCTGCATATCCATATTGAAGGCTCGCTTGAGCCGGAGTTGATTTTTGCACTTGCTGAACGCAACGGTGTGCGCATTCCTTACGCAAACGTTGAAGCGCTGCGCAGCGCCTATGCCTTCACCAATTTGCAGAGCTTTCTGGACATTTATTACGCCGGTGCCAGCGTGCTTCTGAGGGAGCAGGATTTCTATGACATGGCCCATGCCTATTTTGTAAAGGCGGCGCAGGACAACGTTGTTCACGCAGAGCTGTTTTTCGATCCGCAGACGCACACGGCGCGCGGCGTCAGCATGGAAACGGTTGTCAACGGCCTGCACCGCGCCTGCGTGGATGCGCAAAAGGAACTGGGCGTCAGCGCGTCGCTCATCATGTGTTTCCTGCGTCACCTCAGTGAAGAGGATGCGTTTGCATCACTTGAGCAGGCCATGCCTTTTCGGGAAAAAATTGTGGGCATTGGGCTCGACTCCGGCGAAGTCGGCAATCCACCGGAAAAGTTTGCGAGCGTGTTTGCGCGTTGCCGTGAACTGGGCTTTCATCTGGTGGCGCATGCCGGGGAGGAAGGACCACCTGCATATATATGGACGGCGCTGGACGTGCTCGGGGTCGAACGCATCGACCATGGCGTGCAGGCTATCAAGGATCCTGCACTGATGCAGCGTCTGGCCAAAGACCGGGTCGCGTTGACGGTATGCCCGCTGTCCAACCTCAAGCTCTGCGTGTTTCCGGATTTGACCAGCCACAACCTGCGCAAGTTGCTGGATGCGGGCCTGGCGGCGACTGTCAATTCAGACGATCCAGCCTACTTTGGCGGGTACATGAACGACAACTTTACGCGGACTTTTGCCGCCACCGGCATGACTGCACAGCATGCCTACACGCTGGCATGCAACAGTTTCGAGGCGAGTTTTATTTCAGCGCAAGCAAAGGCCGGCCACATCGCGCTGCTGGACGCCTGCTTTGAGGGTTTCAACTAGCTTTTCTGGAAGCGGCCGCAGGCAGCAGGTCGAAGCCTGTGCTGCGGTATGACCAAGCCTGGCAGCCACTTGTACCCATTCGCGCGCTTTCAGGACGCCGCTATCCAGGGGCGAAAAGAGGAAAGCGAAATTTGTAGGTGGCGCTGCTTCAACATAGCGCCACCAGCATGAAGAAGCGGTAAAAAACCTCAGGCAATCCGTTGGCAAAAGAGCCGTGTTGCATGCAGCCCCGCAGGTGTCCAGTGCAGCGAGGGTGACATCGCCCTTACCAGCAGCTTGTGTTGGTCTGTATCGTCAAGTTTTACAAGCTCTTGCAGCATCGTCTGTAAATCACTGTCGAGCAAGTCGGGTGTCGGTTGGCTGCCCAAGTGCCGGTTGCCTTGCAGCGCTGCCAGACGTGCGGCTACACGAAAGCTTGGGCGCTTGGGGATGTCCGTCGTGGAAGCTGCCGTGTTGTAAGCCCTGCCGTCGGCGCTTGCGGGGCCCCTGATCCAGTCATGAATCAGCTGCAGCTCGTAGCTGCTGAATACACCGAACATTTCGGCACGCGTGCCCTGCAGCAATTCCCAGAAGCGGCTGTTTTCAACCGGTTCACCATGTTTTATCCAACCGGCTTTCTCCAAGGCCGCCAGGAAGGCCGGCACCTCCGCTGGCTGGGCCAACCAGTCGTTAACGCTGCGACCCGCTACACGGCAATAGTCAGAATGCGCGCCCTGGCCAGCGGCGCTTTTATGCGAGAAGATGCGCACCACCTCGCGTTCGATGTCAAAGCCGTCAATGACCGCACAGGTGCCGACGCCTGCATCGCCCAGCTGGCAACCCTTGCGCACGCGCTGCCAGAACGCACCGGTGTCACCAAATTTCGGCAGCATGTCCATCACGGCCTGAACGGCGCGGTGGGCGTGACCCGTATCGGTGTTGTCCACCGTGATGTGCAGCGTGAAATAGTAGGGGTCCAGCCCGAGTTCATTGAGCTCGTAGGCTGTGATCAGAAGATGCAGCGGAAGTTGCTCATAACCCAGGTTAAAGCCTATGACCTCAGGCAGGAATTCTTCTGCGTTGTAGGCGAGCGCGAGCTGGATAAGCCCCTGTGCATAGAGTGATTCATCCAGCGTGTCGAGTGAATCGATGCCATGGCGCTGCAGCAACTGGCGATAAATCAGAACATGGTTTTTGTCGGGCGCGCCTTCGCCGATTTCTTCGACATACGTGCGCACCAGATGGGCAAGCCGCGGGTTGCTCCAGTGCCTCATCAATCCAAACAGCCACGCGCCATCGACAAGCTTGGTTGGTGCGACTGACCGCAAAAAATAAAGCGCGTGCGACCGGTTTGAAAAATAGCGTCGGGGCGCGCCAGCCTTTCGCCCAGCAAGGTAAACGCTGTATTGGGTGGTGGCGCTTTGCGCGGTGGCCAGCATCCAGCCTTTAAGGTCGTCCACCGATTCCGGCAGATTGCATGCGCGTTCGTCGATTTGGGCGAGCTGGTTGCGCAAGAAACCAGCCGCCTGCAACCGTGTGCGCTCTGTAAATCTGCCGTTCAGCAGCCGGTTATACAAGCCGGGCAGGTCAAGGCCAGCCGTTGCATGGCTGTTGTCAAATTTCGGCAGAGACCACTCGTGGGCACCAATGAACATATCTGGATTTATTTAATCAGTTAAAGGCAGATCAGTTTCCGGTCGCTAGAAAATTTTCTGTATAGGTAGTGCACGATGCGCTCCGTGGGATGACGCCTACGGCTTCAAGGGTGGCTGTGCGTTGCCGTCCAGCCAGCCCCAGGCGTGCAGCCTGTCCCAGTCAGAACGTATGACCCGCTCCCCAATGTCGGTGCGGTAGCGCAGGTTGGGGATGACCACCTTGCGCGCAATCCGGTAGGCCTCGGTGGTGGCTTGCCCAACTGTGCTGCCGGTGCCTGTTGCGACGCCGATGTAGCCTGTGGCACCGCTGGTTACCAGCTGGTTGCCGACGCGCGCCACCTCGGCGAAATGCATTGCCGCATGGTCTTGCGCCGTTGTGCCCGGGAGGAAGCAGATCGGCTCTCCCTTGGAAAGCTCTTCATAGCCCTGACGATACGGAAACGGCGGCACCGTCAGCACCACACCACATGCAAACCCCTGCTGCGTGGCGACATGCAAGCTGTCCCGGCGGAGCATGCGCAGGAAGATGTCTTCCCAGGGTTCGTCGTGCAATGCCTCACAGATCGCAAACCCCGGATAACCAAACCGGCTG
>JANYFF010000377.1 GCA_025362825.1 Polaromonas sp.
CCTTTCCGGAATGGCCGCTCGCGCACCCGTACCGCTACGTCGCCCACAACGGCGAGATCAACACGGTCAAGGGCAATTACAACTGGATGAAGGCACGCGAAGGCGTGATGTCGTCTCCGGTGCTGGGCGCCGACCTGCAAAAGCTCTACCCCATCAGCTTTGCCGACCAGTCCGACACGGCTACCTTCGACAATTGTCTTGAGCTGTTAACCATGTCGGGCTACCCGATCAGCCAGGCCGTGATGATGATGATCCCCGAGCCGTGGGAGCAGCACACGACGATGGACGAGCGTCGCAAGGCCTTTTATGAATACCATGCCGCCATGCTGGAGCCTTGGGACGGCCCGGCCTCCATCGTGTTCACCGATGGCCGCCAGATTGGTGCTACGCTGGACCGCAACGGCCTGCGCCCCTCGCGCTATTGCGTGACGGATGATGACCTGGTCATCATGGCGTCGGAGTCGGGTGTGCTGCCCATTCCTGAAAACAAGATCGTCCGCAAATGGCGCCTTCAGCCCGGCAAGATGTTCCTGATCGACCTGGAACAGGGCCGGATGATTGATGACGAAGAAATCAAGGCCACGCTGGCCCACAGCAAACCCTACAAGCAGTGGATTGAAAATCTGCGCATCAAGCTTGATGATGTACCGGCAAAAGACACCGTAGATTCGCACCAGGTTCAAAACACGCTGCTTGATCGCCAGCAGGCTTTTGGCTACACGCAGGAAGACATCAAGTTCCTGATGTCGCCGATGGCTGCCAATGGCGAAGAAGCGACAGGTTCCATGGGCAATGACAGCCCGCTGGCCGTGCTGTCGAACAAGAACAAGTCGCTGTATAACTACTTTAAGCAGTTGTTTGCGCAGGTGACCAACCCGCCTATCGACCCGATCCGCGAAGCCATCGTGATGTCGCTGGTGTCCTTTGTCGGGCCCAAGCCCAACCTGCTGGACATCAACCAGGTCAACCCGCCGATGCGGCTGGAAGTCAGCCAGCCGGTGCTCAATGTGGCCGACATGCAAAAGCTGCGCGACATTGAAGCGCACACGCAGGGCAAGTTTAAAAGCTACACGCTCGACATCACCTATCCGCTGGCCTGGGGCCACGAGGGCGTTGAAGCCAAGCTGGCATCGCTGTGCGCTGAAGCAGTAGACGCCATCAAGAGCGGCAAAAACATCCTCATCATCAGCGACCGCGCTGTGAGTGCTGCGCAGGTGGCGATTCCTGCGCTGCTGGCGCTGTCGGCCATCCACCAGCATCTGGTCAAGGAAGGCCTGCGCACGACGGCAGGGCTGGTGGTTGAAACCGGTTCGGCCCGCGAAGTGCATCACTTTGCCGTGCTCGCCGGCTATGGCGCTGAAGCTGTCCATCCTTACCTTGCGATGGAAACTCTGGCTGAATTGTCCAAAGGCCTGCCCGGTGATTTGAGCACCGACAAGGCGGTCTACAACTACACCAAGGCTATCGGCAAGGGCCTGTCGAAGATCATGTCCAAGATGGGCGTGTCAACCTATATGAGCTATTGCGGCGCGCAGCTGTTTGAAGCTATCGGCGTGAACCGCGAGACCATCGCCAAGTTTTTTACTGGCACTGCCAGCCAAGTCGAAGGCATGGGCGTTTTCGAGATTGCCGAAGAAGCGCTGCGCATGCACCGTGCGGCGTTCAGTGATGATCCGGTTCTCAGCAACATGCTCGACGCCGGCGGTGAATACGCTTGGCGCGTGCGCGGTGAAAACCACATGTGGACGCCGGACGCGATTGCCAAGCTGCAGCACGCCACGCGCGCCAACAACTGGAACACCTACAAAGAATACGCCGAGTTGATTAACGACCAGAACCGCCGCCACATGACCTTGCGCGGCCTGTTCGAGTTCAAAATTGATCCATCCAAAGCCATCCCGATTGACGAAGTCGAGTCGGCCAAAGAGATCGTCAAGCGTTTTGCCACCGGTGCGATGTCGCTGGGCTCGATAAGCACTGAAGCGCACGCCACGCTGGCGGTGGCCATGAACCGCATTGGTGGCAAAAGCAACACGGGCGAGGGCGGTGAAGATCCCAACCGTTATCGTCAGGAACTCAAAGGCATCCCGATCAAAAAAGGTGAAACGCTTAAGAGCGTGATTGGGCCGAAACAGGTCGAAGTCGATTTGCCGCTGCTCGATGGCGATTCACTGCGGTCCAAAATCAAGCAGGTGGCATCCGGCCGCTTCGGCGTGACGGCCGAATACCTGGTGTCTGCCGACCAAATCCAGATCAAGATGGCGCAGGGTGCCAAGCCCGGCGAAGGCGGCCAGCTGCCAGGCGGCAAGGTCAGCGAATACATCGGCGCATTGCGTTATTCAGTGCCTGGCGTCGGCCTGATTTCGCCCCCGCCGCATCACGACATCTATTCGATCGAAGACTTGGCGCAACTCATCCACGACTTGAAAAACGTTAACCCGCGCGCCAGCATCAGCGTCAAGCTGGTCAGCGAAGTGGGTGTCGGTACGATTGCAGCCGGCGTGGCCAAGGCCAAGTCCGACCACGTCGTTATCGCCGGCCATGATGGCGGTACGGGTGCTTCGCCTTGGTCATCCATCAAGCATGCCGGCTCGCCATGGGAGATAGGCCTGGCCGAAACCCAGCAGACCCTGGTGCTGAACCGCCTGCGCGGCCGCATTCGTGTGCAGGCTGACGGCCAGATGAAGACCGGCCGCGACGTCGTGATTGGCGCGCTGCTGGGTGCTGACGAGTTCGGCTTTGCCACCGCACCGCTGGTGGTTGAAGGCTGCATCATGATGCGCAAGTGCCACCTGAACACCTGCCCGGTCGGTGTTGCGACGCAAGACCCTGTGCTGCGCCAGAAGTTCAGCGGCAAGCCCGAGCACGTCGTCAACTATTTCTTCTTTGTTGCCGAGGAGGCCCGCCAGCTGATGGCGCAACTCGGCATGCGCACTTTCGACGAGCTGATTGGCCGTGCCGACTTGCTTGACACGCAAAAAAGCATTGAACACTGGAAGGCCACGGGCCTCGATTTCAGCCGCTTGTTTTATCAGCCAATCGTGCCGGCCGACGTGCCG
>JANYFF010000389.1 GCA_025362825.1 Polaromonas sp.
CCGCATCATGCTGGTGGCGCAAAAAGCGGCAGCAAAGGACGAGCCTTCTGTCGAAGACATGTTCGAGGTCGGTTGCGTTGCCACGATTTTGCAATTGCTCAAGCTGCCTGACGGCACGGTCAAGGTACTGGTTGAAGGACAGCAACGTGCCAAAGTCAACAAGATTGAAGATGGCGAACAGCACTTCAGTGCAAATGTCACACCGGTAGAGACCGCTGCTATTGCTGCGGACAAGACCAGTGAAATCGAGGCATTGCGCCGCGCCGTCATGCAGCAGTTTGACCATTACGTCAAACTGAACAAGAAAATCCCGCCTGAAATCCTCACCTCGATTTCTAGCATTGACGATGCTGGGCGGCTGGCTGACACCATAGCAGCCCATTTACCGCTCAAACTGGACGCCAAGCAGGTCATTCTTGACCTCTCTGGTGTCAAGGAGCGTCTAGAAAACCTTTACGAGCAGCTGGAGCGTGAAGTTGACATCCTGAACGTTGACAAGAAAATCCGTGGCCGTGTCAAACGGCAGATGGAAAAAAACCAGCGCGATTTTTACCTGAACGAGCAGGTCAAGGCCATCCAGAAAGAACTGGGCGAGGGCGAAGAGGGCGCGGACATTGAAGAGATCGAGAAAAAGATCAAGGCCGCAAAGATGCCGAAAGAGGCTTTCAAGAAGGCTGAAAGCGAACTCAAAAAACTCAAGCTGATGTCGCCGATGTCGGCGGAGGCGACCGTTGTTCGCACTTACATTGACGTGCTGACGGGCTTGCCATGGAGCAAGAAAACCAAGATCAAGCACGACTTGGTAAATGCCGAAAATGTTCTTAACGAAGACCATTACGGCCTGGAAAAGGTCAAGGACCGTATTGTTGAGTACCTCGCAGTGCAACAGCGTGTCGACAAACTGAAGGCACCGATTCTTTGCCTCGTCGGCCCACCCGGTGTGGGCAAGACATCGCTTGGGCAATCGATTGCCAAGGCCACAGGCCGCAAGTACGTGCGCATGGCGCTGGGCGGTATGCGCGACGAGGCCGAAATTCGCGGGCATCGCCGCACTTATATCGGCGCCTTGCCGGGCAAGGTGCTGCAAAGCCTGGCAAAGGCTGGTACGCGTAATCCGTTGTTCCTGCTCGATGAGATTGACAAGCTGGGTACTGATTTCAGGGGCGATCCTTCAAGCGCCTTGCTTGAAGTGCTGGACCCTGAACAAAACCACACCTTCGGCGACCATTACGTTGAAGTCGATTTCGACTTGAGCGATGTGATGTTTGTAGCAACTTCCAACTCCATGAATATTCCGCCGGCATTGCTCGACCGGATGGAAGTGATTCGCTTGTCGGGCTATACCGAAGACGAAAAAACAAGCATTGCCATGCGCTATCTCCTGCCCAAGCAGGTCAAAAACAACGGCGTCAAGCCTGAAGAGCTTGAAGTGCAGGAGCAGGCCGTTCGCGACATCGTCCGCTACTACACGCGTGAGGCTGGCGTTCGTTCGCTGGAGCGCGAACTGTCGAAGATTTGCCGCAAGGTGGTTAAGGGCATCCAGCTCAAAAAGATGAGCGCCCAAGTCGTGGTGACGCCAGACAACCTCAATGAATTTTTGGGTGTCCGCAAATTTGACTATGGCCGTGCTGAGCAAAAAAACCAGGTCGGACAGGTTGTCGGCCTCGCATGGACAGAAGTCGGTGGCGACCTGTTGACCATTGAGGCTGCCATCATGCCGGGCAAAGGCGTCATCACGCGTACTGGTTCGCTGGGCGATGTGATGAAAGAGTCGGTTGAGGCTGCACGCACCGTGGTGCGCAGCCGCGCCAGGGTGCTGGGCATTAAGGACGAGATGTTTGAAAAGCGTGACATTCATATTCACGTACCTGATGGCGCAACACCCAAAGACGGCCCTAGTGCCGGCGCCGCGATGACCACGGCATTCGTGTCAGCGCTCACAGGCATTCCGGTGCGTGGTGATGTGGCAATGACGGGCGAGATCACGCTGCGCGGCGAAGTCACTGCCATTGGCGGCCTGAAGGAAAAACTGCTGGCTGCACTTCGAGGCGGTATCAAAACCGTGCTGATCCCGGAAGAGAATGCCAAGGATTTGCAGGAGATTCCGGACAACGTGAAGAGCGGACTGGAGATCATTCCCGTCAAGTGGATTGATCAGGTGTTGCAGTTCGCCCTGGAGCGCCTGCCGGTGCCGTTGACGGATGAAGAAGTGGCCATTGCTGTGACGGCTGCTGCTGCTGCGCCTGCAGAAATTTCGGGAACCGTAAAACATTAATGCTCTTTTTTCGAAAGCTTGCGTAGAGGGCCAAAAACACGCTATAATTTGAAGCTTGAAACGCGGGAGTAGCTCAGTTGGTAGAGCGCAACCTTGCCAAGGTTGAGGTCGAGAGTTCGAGACTCTTCTCCCGCTCCAAAATTAAAAGGGCAGCACTTCAAAATGCTGTCCTTTTTCATTGGGGCATTCGTAATTTGCGTAATTTGTAATGGGGCCGTGGTTCTTGGCTTCATGCAGGTCAGTGCGATCAAGGCAGGCAGAATACGGCGCGGTAACAAAGCGGTTATGTACCGGATTGCAAATCCGGCTAGCCCGGTTCGACTCCGGGCCGCGCCTCCATCAAACTTATGATTAAAGCCTCCTGCTGAAGGGAGGCTTTTTTGTTTGACAATAGCCGATTGCAAGCAGCAGGCCCGGGTGGTGAAATAGGTAGACACAGCGGACTTAAAATCCGCCGATTCGTTAATAGCGGTCGTACGGGTTCGATTCCCGTCCCGGGCACCATGAAACCATTGCCAGGCCCTGGCTAACGTGCCGCACGTTGTGCAATTCATCTGCGTTGTACGGAAATCATTTTCATCTGGCTTGATCCGGTATTTCCGGCTTCACCCAGGCACTACAAGTGGTTAAGATAGTTTTATGGCGAGTTACAACACACCCTTTGAAATCCACGTCCATGGTGAAGTTCCTCTTCGCGAGGATGTCACCTTCGAGCAGTTGCAGGACGCCCTGAAACCTCTGTGGAAGTATTCGGGGGCTCGGTCACTGGCTGACGCGGCCGAGAGTGCTTATGAAGAAGAGCCCGGTATTCGCTTCGATGCACACAAGCATTTGCTGCAGATGTGCTGGACCGTTCCCGGCGACGAAGATTTTCGCCAGGCGCTCGATGAAATGTGCATGGGCCTGAATGAACTGGCCCAGGATGGTGCACCGATTGAAGTCACTTTCTATGACTCTGATTTCGATGATGAGGAAGAGGGCGGTGACGACGAAGCCCGGGACGATTTCGCGATGTATTTTGTGGGCCCCACGCCTGCAGCGATCATGCAGGTTCAGCGCGACCTGCTCGTGCAGGACACGATTGGCCTGATGGAGCGGCATTTCGACGGTTCTGAACTTGGAGACGTGGTGGCAGCCATCGACAAGCTGTTCGCGCAGCGCTTTGATGCGCTTGTCAGCTCGATGCAACTGGGCAAACCGCCGCGTGGCCTTGGCGGCTCATCTGGCAGCGGCGGCCACGGGAGTGGCGGGCGTAAACCGCGCCACCTTCACTAGTCCGGGTTGGCGTTTGGCGGGTTTGGTTTGAAACCGATCCCTGCCAGGTAAACATCAATCACCTGTGCCCCTGTTTCGGCAAGGTCAAATCCCCCGGTGTCCAGTAGCCAGTTCTGGATCAGGCCGTCAACCATCGCGTGCAGGCCCTGCGCCGCGGCTGACATTGGAATGCAGACCGTCAGTTGCTGGTTTGCGGCCGCAAGCTTCAAACCCTGTTCCACCTGTGCGATGACTTCATTGCGGACGGTCAGGTGACGCAGCCGGACGGCCTGAAGCTCATCCACGTACTCCACCTTCTGGGTGGCGACTTCAAATACCCGCCGGGTGCGCGCATCCGTTGCTATAAGGTGCAGCGCTCCCACCAACGCTTCGCGCACGCGCTCAAGCGGCGCTACACCTGATTCCTTGGCAACATTCTGAAAAGCCTGCTCAAGGGGCAGGGTGACCCTCTCCATCATGGCATTGAAAAGATCAGCCTTGTCCTTGAAGTGCCAGTAAATGGCGCCGCGGCTGGTCCCGGCCTTGCGTGCGATGTCATTGAGCGAAGTCCGCGATACACCCTGCGCCTGAAACAGCCACTCCGCAGCGTCTAAGAGGCTGTGGCGAGTGACCAGCGCGTCTTCTTTTGTCCGGCGAACCAAAATTAATGTCCTTTGAAGGCGGTTTTTTAACTTTGAAAACTATACATCCATTAATGTATGTAAAATCCGCATTCGGTGAAAACCCTATGCTAAAAAAATTCGGTGTTTATAGGTAACCTGACCGCTACTCAGCGATTTCAATTTCCTTTCCTGCAGCTTTTACTTTCAAGGACGCAGTATGCCTACGCCCAGCACGAACCCTGTTTCGCCGTATTTCCAAAAAAGCTGGGCGCCAGCGCGCCACAAGCAGCTTGTCATGGCTGCTCTGGTAACGATATTTATTGCTGGTTGTGGCAAGGGCGGTGAAGCTGCTGGCCCGGGTGCAGGTGGCGCCCCTCCACCTGCTGAAGTCGGTGTGGTGACGGTTCGCCTGGGTGATGTGGGCCTGGTCACCGAATTACCCGGCCGGCTGGAGGCTTCACGCGTAGCGCAGGTCCGGGCCCGGGCTGCAGGCATTCTTCAAAAGCGCCTTTTCAATGAAGGCAGCGATGTCAAGGCTGGTCAGGCCCTGTTCACCATTGATTCCGCTCCCTAT
>JANYFF010000454.1 GCA_025362825.1 Polaromonas sp.
GTGCCGCCGCCCTGCGATGAATTGACGACCAGTGAGCCGTCTTTCAATGCCACACGGGTCAGGCCGCCGGGCACCATCTGGACTTCCTTGCCGCTGAGCACAAACGGCCGGAGGTCGATATGGCGTGGCGCGATGCCGCTGTCCACATAGGTCGGGCAGGTCGAAAGGCTCAGCGTGGGCTGCGCAATGTAGCCAGCCGGGTTGGCAATCAGTGCCGCGCGGAAGTCTTCAATTTCTGCCTTGGTCGATGCGGGGCCCACCAGCATGCCGTAACCGCCAGCGCCATGGACTTCTTTAACCACCAGGTCCTTCAGGTTGGCCAGTGTGTACTTCAGGTCTTCCGCATTGCGGCACATGTAAGTCGGTACGTTTTTAAGAATGGGCTTTTCACCGAGGTAGAACTCGATCATCTTGGGCACATAGGGATAGATCGATTTGTCGTCGGCCACGCCGGTGCCGATGGCATTGCACAGCGCGACGTTGCCACTGCGGTACACATTCAGCAGCCCGGCGCAACCCAGCGTGGAGGTTGGGCGGAAGGCCAGCGGATCGAGGAAATCGTCGTCCACGCGGCGGTAGATCACGTCAACGCGCTTCGGACCGCGCGTTGTGCGCATGTACACGAAGTTGTCCTTGACGAACAAATCCTGTCCTTCGACCAGTTCGACACCCATCTGCTGGGCAAGGAAGGCGTGCTCGAAATAGGCCGAGTTGTACATGCCCGGTGTGAGCACAACGACGGTCGGGTCAGCAGTGGCGGGCGGTGCGGAAGCACGCAGTGTTTCTAGCAGCAGGTCGGGGTAGTGTGCGACCGGCGCGATGCGGTTTTCACTGAACAGCTCGGGGAACAGCCGCATCATCATCTTGCGGTCTTCCAGCATGTAGCTCACGCCGCTGGGCACCCGCAGGTTGTCTTCAAGCACATAGTATTCGCCGGCGCCGGTGGCGTCCGAAGCGCGAACAATGTCGATGCCGCTGATCTGCGAATAAATATTGCCCGGCACATCCACACCCATCATTTCGGGGCGGAACTGCGCGTTCTGGAAGATCTGCTCGGACGGCACGATGCCGGCCTTGAGAATGTCCTGGTTGTGGTACACGTCGTGGATAAAGCGGTTGAGCGCCGTGACGCGCTGGACCAGCCCTTTTTCCATGGTGGCCCATTCGTGGGCAGGAATGATGCGGGGTATCAGGTCAAAAGGAATCAGCCGCTCAGTGCCGGCGCCGTCTTCATCCTTGGCGCCATAAACCGCAAAGGTGATACCTACTCGGCGGAAAATCATCTCAGCCTCATCGCGCCTGGCCTGCATGGATTCTGGCGGCTGGCGGGACAGCCAGTTGCTGTAACCCTGGTAGTGCTCCCGCACACTGTCAGCGGTCGCGTTCATTTCGTCAAACATCGGTCTCATGAGCTTTATCTCCGTCTACTTTGTGACTTTTTGTTGTCTGGCCATCTTCAACCCTAGCTTAGCAAGTTATGCGCCAAAGGTTTGATCAACAGGGATTTTTTTACCGGGAATTAAAGCTCAAGGAACAGATTGCGGCCGGTGATGCCAATACCGCGCTTCTGCTTGTCTTTGGCACAAGACGTCCCCGGGCTGCGCACTGCGCCAGATGGCGGCGCCGCAACTGGGCGACTTGACAACCTGGATACCGCGTTCACGGTAGCGCTCAAGCACAGAAGCGACGGGATGGCCAAAGCGGTTGCGGTAGCCGGCCTGGGCCAGTGCAAACTGCGGCTTGACAGCATCCAGAAAAATCGCGCTGGACGACGTTTTGCTGCCGTGATGCGGCATCAACAGAAAATTGGCAGCCAGTTTGTTCCTGGCCTGAGGGTCATCGGCAAGCCTGAGCTCCTGAGGCGCTTCAAGGTCGCCAGCCAGCAATGCAGTCTGCGCGCCGTTTGATATGCGTAGCACGCAGCTCATGGCATTGGATTTGGCTGCGGCGGTGTAATCGGCTGGCAGCGGATGCAGGGTTTCAAACTCCACACCGTCCCAGCGCCAGTGCTGCCCGGCCAAGCAGCGGGTCGACTTTCTCAGGGACTGCAGCTCGTGGCTGTCTTCAATCGAACTGATGAGTTGTGCCTGCGGCTGCATGGCCAGTACTGCTGGCGCCCCGCCGATGTGGTCAAGGTCGCGGTGGCTCAGCATCAGCACATCGACACGTTCGCCCAGGGCCCGCAACAAGGGCACAAGCACCCGGTTGCCGGCATCGCTTTCGCCGGAAAACCGCGGGCCGGTGTCATAGACCAGGCTGTGGCCTGCAGTGCGCACAAGCAGCGCATTGCCCTGGCCGATGTCGGCACCCAGGATTTCAAACTGGCCCTCCAGCGGACGCAGGGGCTGCCACAAGAGCACGGGCAGCATCAGCGGCACGCCCAGCGCCCGCCAGTGCCAGGGCAGACGCACAGCCAGCAGCACGCCTCCGGCCACACCGGCGATGGCACACCACAGCGGTGCAGCAGCTACGCTGATGGAAGCCACCGGCCAGGCTGCCAGCCACTGAAGAAAAACCGCCAGCACGCCAACCCCCCGGGCGGCAAGGTCCCAGACCGGCGCCCAAAACACGCCTGCCATCGCCAGCGGCGTTACTACCAGCGTGACCCACGGAATGGCAACGGCATTGGCCAGCAGGCCGACCAGCGATACCTGGTTAAACAGCAGCAGGGACAGCGGCGTCAATGCCAGCGTGACAATCCATTGCTCGCGCGCCGAATGTGCCAGCCCCGCAACGGGTCGCGCCAGCCAGAATGCCAAATTTCGCCACCAAACTGGCTTTTCAGTATCATTTATGCCTCCAGCCCACGCATTCTGGTCACCTGATGCTCCTGAATTTATAGCGAGTCCGGCTTCTTTCGCAGTTTGGCTGACCTGCGGCGGCCCGGTAGCGAACAGCACACCGACGGCGACAAATGACAGCCAGAAGCCCGCCTGCATCAGGGCCCAGGGGTCAAGCAAGACCACGACGGGCATTGCCAGCAGCCAGACAAAAGGCCAGGGCCATTGCTTTACCCTTGCTTGTAGAAACTCTACAAAGTTAGTCAACTGGGTGCAAATCCACGCAAGGAGTTTTTTAATGTCCGAGGAGCTATAACGCCTCTCTGCAACGCCTGCACTGTTGGAAGTTGCTGAGCCATACAAAAGTTGAGTCATACCAATCATTTTTTGAATCCGTTTCTTTTCGCGTTGAGTGCTCGCAGCAGTAACTTAAAAAAGGCAATTGAAGGCACGACAACTCCATTAGTGACGAAACGGGTTGCTCGCAGCATTGATTGAACGAGGGCTACGACTGCGTCCGGGGCGAAACGAGGACAGACTCAGGTCACGCGGAACTCGCCGAAAGCGATGGCCAGCAGTGACAACGACTCCGTCAGAATCAACCACCGCATACAAGTTACGCGAGCTAGTCGCTTTGGCACTTATTGCTTTGGGTTCAAATCGTGACAAGTCCTCCAACGCTTTGCCATCAAACGTAACTACATGGCAGCCTTTATGGTCGGGTTCATGACGGCCATAAGCCAGCAGGCGGTCCAGGAGTTCGAGATTGACGCCGCGTTGCTGAACGCGAATTCCTGCGTGTTTGGTCATTCCAGTCGTGGCATGGTAAATGCCCTCGATTTGCGAAGAAGTAATTCCTTGATAGCCCATGAAACTCCCTTAGTTGGTTGAATCGCCCCGGGTTTCGTGGAGGCCCGTTGGGTTAAGTCAGACCGATGTAACGGCCTGACTGGCTAATTGCCGATAGTAATTTTCTTCAGCTTCGGCAG
>JANYFF010000334.1 GCA_025362825.1 Polaromonas sp.
CCCCCCCCCCCCCCCCCCCCCCCCCCCCCCCCCCCCCCCCCCCCCCCCCCCCCCCCCCCCCCCCCCCCCCCCCCCCCCCCCCCCCCCCCCCCCCCCCCCCCCCCCCCCCCCCCCCCCCCCGAATGGTAGTCGCAAGCCCCGAGGAGCCAGCGACAAGCGCGCTGATGAGAGCGTCGACGGACGCGTTTTCGCGGGTGGGGGGGAGCGGTGAGCTCATCTCAGGGCGGGATGTGCTGCAGGCGCTGGGGGGGGGAGCGGAATGGGGCCTGCAGAAGGGAGGGGAAGAGATATTGTTAGGATTGGGAAAGCTCAGCTTTCAGGGGTTGTGGGAGAGCAACTGTAAGGGTGCGTTGTGACTGGAAACCTGTCTTTGCTGGCGGCTTTCGAAGTTGCTTGAAACTAAGTCCTTTTCGCATGGTCAAGGATCCTAAGAGGTTCGAAAGATCAATTGCTATCCGTGAGTCATGCAAACCAGCCAGTAGTTATGGGATGGGTTTCTTCGAAATCCCAGACACAGCGAATAACAGTCCAAAAGATAGCAATTGATGCACAAGTTGGAAAGATCAAAACTAATAAGAGTTGCGAAGACCTACGCTGAGCACTGTTTCCCGGCGATAGAGTTGGAGTCGGCAAGAAGACTGCTACGTGAGCCAGCTTTGGAGGTGGGGGGGGTCGTAGGTACCCAGTTTGCTGGGGAACCGTCACCTGCAAAAGGGACCTTTGCACAATCAGCTTGTGTCCTGTCAAGTTTGTGACAAGTGATTCAGATGGGGGTTAAAACCCCCAAGAGCAATCAGAGGGAGAGAAAGGGCTAAAGCCAAGAGAAGAGTTCCCAACACTTTAGACAGACCTGAACCTCAAGCTTCAACTAAAAGCAGCGTATAACACAAAATCCAGACGCCAGGATCTCTGCGCCTTCCGTGGCTGAGGGCAATCGTAACAACCTAAGGAGAAGTGTAAGGACCCATGGTGGTACTTCACAAAGCACATCCTGGATCGAAGTGACAAGCCATGAGTGGTCTTAGTTGTCCTTCCGAAGTTCAGAATGAGCAAGTACTAAGTGAAAACGTTTCATGAAACACATACTAAAGCGAAACACATGGGTCTGAAAAAGATGCCTAAGTCCTGTCAAGGGCGCTGTAGGATTGCAAGGCACAAGCTGAACTGAAAACTCGAAAGCAACATGTAAGGAAACTTCGAATGAGAAGCTTGCGTTTTACTTTGAAAGTCTGAGAGGAAAACGAAGACAAGGGGTCACTATTTCAGACAAGCAACACACTCAACGACCACTTCAAAGAGATCAGAACTGCTGAGATAAGATACGGAGAAAAGTGACCTTCAAACACCCTTTTCAATGGAAGTAGAAAACGAGTTGGTTTCAAACACCCTTTTCAATGGAAGTAGACAACGGGAACCAACTCTCACCAGGCTGCATCTCCTGCCAGGACATGGGGTCCAGATCAGTGTCCGGCAGCCCAGTCAGGCCACTCTCCATCGGTCCCAGTAACTGGTCCAGCGCTGACAGGTCGTCCTCAGGCCACAGCTCCGGCCCCCACCCATCGGTGTTAAGTGAGCAGCTCTCGAAACCTTCGCTGCTGGACACCCCGCCATCGCACCGGGGGAGGCACTCGTCGCCAGAATCGTCAGAAGTGGAGCCCCTCGGCGGACACCCACCGTCGGATTCGGAGGAATCGGACGGCCCAGAGAGCGAGGCGTCGTGCTCTGGAATCTGGAAGTCTGGCTGCCAGAGCGGGTTAGCGGGTGAGGGTGATGGGTTTAGCAGCTGGTGGATGAGGGTTTGCTGCTGCTGCTGTTGCTTCTGCGCCGCATAGCGCTGGAGCAACAGCTGGGCGACGGTGTCCAATATATCGCCGCCAGCTGGCGACGCCTTATTGGCCTGGAGGAGGGCAGCAACAAGCTGAGAAGTCTGATCAGCCCTCGCACTGCTCTGGCTCTGAAACTGGGACAGGATGCTGGCGACCGGGTCCACCGGGTTAGCCGCAAACCCGCCGCGGTTTGGGCTGAAGACAGCTGGCGTGGAGCCCAGGAGAGAGGAGTAACTGGGCATGGTTTTGGAGGACTGCAGGGCGGCCAATGCCGCATCGATGGCGGGCTGCGAGGAGACCGGCTGGGGGAATGGAGACAGGCGGGTTTGCGGGAGGGTTGTAGAAGCAGCCCTCAGGAGTGCGCTCGCTCTCTCTGAGCTGATCGGGTGCGCAGGCATACTGAAGCTCTTCTGAAGAGCTGGGGAGGACATCAGTGACTGGGTTGTGGAGTGGCTGGACGGCCTGGATCCGCCCTTGCTCTTGGACTTCCCCTTGGAG
>JANYFF010000519.1 GCA_025362825.1 Polaromonas sp.
TCAAGCGCGAAACCGGCGGCTGGACCATGCCGCTGATCATGGCCAGCTACCTGTTCGGCCTGGCCTACATCGCCTCGTTCATCACCTACCGGGTGGCGCTGGCGATGGGGGCCGGATAGGTAGGCTAAGGACTGGCTGGAGCCTATAACGCCAGCGCATTGAGCGTAGCCACCTGCCAGGCAAACTCCGGCTCAAACGATGCACGGTCGGCCACCGCTGCATAGCCACCCTGTGCATACACCGTTGCATAAGCAGCGTAACTCGCCGCTTCAAGCGCCTTGCCTTCGGCAGCTTTGGCAACGGCATAAGTAGCCGACACCGCCGCATGGCCACATCCATCAATGGATTTGGAGCCGCCATGGCTGTTGGCCAGCCGGGCAGCCTCGTGTTGCGTGAGCGCTAGCGCCTCAAGGCCAGCAGTCCCATTTACAAACTGACCCAGCACATCCAGGCAATCGGCAACCGCAGGATCTTCAAGCAGGTGTCTGATGCGCGCAGCGCAGGCATGTGCGAATGCAAACCGCATTTGCTGGTTGGAGGGGTCCGTCAATTGGACTTTTGCTGCGAGGGTTTCGAGTGCCTTGTTCATGGGAATTGCGGTTCTGCATGCGCATGCGTCTGTACGAATTGTCCTCCGACCCCGGGTGAGCGATCAAGTATCGACCTTCACGAAATCCTGGCTTACCGGGGTTTCGTGCGGCTACTTTTTAGTAAAAAGTAGCCACAGCGCCTGTAATATGGTCTCGTGAGGCTATTACTTTTATAGCACCAAGTCGATCAGGGCTTTGCAGAGTCAGTGACCGGATACGCCCTCACCATCCCCAGATACATCACCGCACCCAGCAAAAGCGCTGCGGCGGCGATCTCCAGCGACAGGGTGAATCCTTCGCCCAGCGAGGCGGTGCGCCTGAGCAGCAGCGCTACCAACGGCGGCCCTGCTATCTGGCCTACGCCGTACATCGCCGTTAGCAGGCCCATGTAGCTGGCGGCGCTCAGCGGACGCAGGCGGCGCACCTCCTGCATGGCAAAAAAGGTGATGGCGGTAAAGGGCAGGCCGAGCAGCAGGCTGCCCGCGACAAAGCCTGCGAGGCTGGGGCTCCACACCGTGACCGCAACGCCCAGGGCCTGCACAAAATAGCAACCCGCGAGCAGGTGGCGCAGGTCGCCGGTCAGCGGTATGCGGGTAGACAGCAATGACCCAGCCATCACACCCAGGCCGAACAGCGGCCAGAACAGATCGAGCCAGCCAGAGCCCGGCAACGCCTGGCGGGCGATCACCGGCAAAAAAGTGGCGGTGATGATGTAGCCAAAACCAGCCAGCCCATAAGCCAGGGCCAGCACCAGCATCTGCCGGTGGTCTGCGGATGACACGGTAGCGACCACCGGTGTTGAAGCACCTGCAGTGCTCGCCACAGGCTGCGCCGGTTTCTGGAAGGTCGGCCATACCAGCGCCGTCAGTACGCAGGCCAGCACACCGAGGATTAGCCAGCCCGTGGAGGCCGTCCAGTGCAGGGCTACCATGCCGCTGGCCAGAAAGCCACTGAGCGCGATGCCGGCACCCGGCCCCGCATACATCACACCACCAAGCGCGCTGGCCTGTCGCTTGGCCAGTTGTGCGAGGCACCAGCCCGAGGTGAATACAAATACAAAGGCGCTGGCCACGCCTGCGGCAAAACGCAGCACCGGCCACAGGGGCGCAAAATGCAACGCCATGCCCAGCGTCAGCAATGTGGTCGCAACCAGGCCGGCACGCAACCAAGTCGTAGCCGCAACGGCGGGCAAGTCTTTGAGCCGCCGCCATATCCACGGCTGAAAAGTACACAGCAAGGCGCCCAGCAAATAGCCAACGTAATTGGCACTGGCCAGCCAGCTGGCGCCGGGCAAATCAATCACGCCATCGGCCAGCATCATCGGCAGCAGAGGCGTAAAGGCAAAGCGGCCAATGCCCATGGCGGTGGCCAGCGCCAGCGCGCCCGCTATGGCTATTGTCCAGGGGCTGGTGTCATGCGCGCGTGGATATTTGGTAGCCGGGAAAACGGTATCAAATGCCATACGTTATCGAGCCGCCTTGATATCGCCCTGACTCAGCTCGATGCGGCGGCGCAGCCGCGCGGCCTCGGCTTCGTTGCCACCCTTCTCTGCCAGCGAAGCTTGCACGCCCAGCCAGGCCAGCAGCGGCCTGCGCCAGCCGCGCGATGATGCTGCATCAACCGCCAGTTGCACGGTGACGAGGCTGGCGCGGCCGGTCTGCAATAACACTGCGGCGGCGACCAGCTGCGATAGCGGGTCGGTGATGGCCTGCACGGCTGCGTCGCTGCCGCCCGTTGCAACAGCGCGCTGTGCGACGGGCAGCAGTGCGGCGTCCGGCGCCTGCAGCTTGCCCGCAAGATAGTCTGCGTAGGCGCGCTCTGCCGCTGGTGCGTCCTGGCGGAGTTTTTCAAAGCCTGCGCAGGGCTCAAACACCAGGCTGGCGACGTGGCTGGCGCAGTGCAGCAACTCGCCGCGCGCCATCAAATCAATGCGGCCGGTGCTGGAAATTTCAGACCGGGCCAAAGCCAGCTCGACCGCTTCGACACGCGTATTGCCTTCGAGGTAGGCGGCGACCGAGCGGTCCATCGCGCCCTTGGCTTCGAGTTGCCAGTCTGCCGGCTTGGGGCCTGATGCGCAGCCGGCCAGAGCCAATACCGCTGCCGCAGCAGGCCACCTGCATTTGAAAATATGGAAAGCCGATGCAGTCATGGCAGTTTCACCTCGGTGTCGCGGGCAAAGGGCCACTTGCGATTGATTTCATTGACCAGGCCATCGACCTTGCGCAGGCTGGCTTCCACCTCGCCGCGCAAAGTACCCAGATCGTTGGTAGCTTCGCGTGCATTGGCGCCGACTGCCTGCGCCTCTATCAGTACGGCATCGACCTTTTTCAGGGTTGTGCGCGCGTCACCCAGCAAGGCGTTGAGCTGGACCACCGTGGCGCGGGTCTCAAGCATCACACCCTTTTCACCAAACACCTGGCTGTCGGTTTTGGCGGCAATGCCGTCCAGCTTCGCCAGCAGCGCATTGGTACGGTCCAGCGTCAGCATCAGCTTTTTGGCTTCGGCTTCGCCGCCGAGCAAGGCGCCGAGCACGCCGCCGGTGCCGTTGATGCGGGTCGTCAGCACCCGCAGGTTGCCGAGCGAGGCGCCGAGCGCGCCGCTGTTACCGGCCAGGCTGTTGAGGTTTTCAATCAGGTCTTTGGCCGCAGCAATCAGCTTGGGGACTTCGCCTGCTGCATCACCCTGCAGTACGGTGCGTACGGCGCCGTCTGGCAGGGGCTTGTCGGTCAGCAGGCCGGTGTACGCACGGATGTTGGTGCTGCCCACCAGCCCACGCACCAGTGTGAAGACGCTGGACTCGCGCAGCCAGTGCGCATCCTTGCTGGCAACGTCGACCACGATGCGTGCCTTGCCGTCATCGGCCAGCTCGATCCTGCGCACACGGCCGATCGGGAAGCCTGAAAAAGTCAGGTTCATGCCAACGACCACGCCCTCTGAATCTTCCGATATCAGCACCAGCTTTTGCGTACTCTCAAACACCCCGCGTGAATACATCACATACAGCGCCGAGCCCACGACGAGCAGCAGCATGAAAGCCAGCAACAACACAGCCTTGAACTCAAGGTGTTCGGTGAGCGGCGGCGGCGCGACAGGGCCCGCAGGCGGCAACAGGGGGTCGGGGACATCACTCATGGGGCGGGGGCTTCTTTAAAAAAATCATGGATCACATCAATAGTAGTTGCCGACCAGCGACAGCACTTCAATCAGCAGGATCACAGCGAACATGCGCACCAGCCCGCGCATTTCTGCGCTGGTTCGGGTGTTGCTTTCGGCCATGCCGTACAGCGCCGAGGCCATCGGTATCAGCGACACCGCCAGACTGAAGAACAGCGTCTTCAAAACAAATATAAGCGTCACCGCCGGATCAAACACTTGGCCGAACAGGCGGCTGTAGCCAGCAACGCCCGCCAGCCGAAAACCGTACTCGGCCAGGTAGGCCACCACCAGTGCCACCACGCAGCTGAGCACGGCCAGCATGGCGGTCGAAAAAATACCGGCCAGCACACGGGGTAAGACCTCGCGGTGTACCGGATCAATCCCCTGCTGGCGCAGCCGCTCAAGGTCACCGCGCGCACGCAGCTCGGCCAATTCGGCACCGTCGGGAATGGTGCAGCGCAGCGCCACAAAGAGCGCCGCCGTCAGCGGTATCAGCTCAAGCACCAAAACCCGGACAATCACTTGCAGGGCGTATTGCGACAGGCCATAACTCAGCGCGGTAGCACTAACTATGCGCGTCAGCACCAGACTGATCAGCGCACACAGAACGGTGAAGCCGCCCAGGATGGGTGCCGTGTTGTCATAAAGGTGGCGCGCCAGTACCAGGCGGTTTTTGCGCTCGTAGTTAGATGGCGACAGCGTCATCAGCAACAGGACGGCGCCCAGATGCGCCAGCCGCCACCATTCCCTCAGCCAGTGCAGCGTGCTGCGGTTGATGCGGTAGAGCCAGCCCCCCTGTGAAGACATGAATGTCATGTGGTCATGATAACTGTGCAGGTGTGCGCAACGCGATGAAGAAAGTCATGAAGCTGCACCAAGTCATCACGTCAACACGTCCTTGCGCTGATGCCACGCCGCTTGCACATGTAACTTTTAGTACAACTCACGCTGAGTCCAGACCCACCATCTCCAGCCTTTGACCTACAGATTTTTTGCCTGGCTATGCCAAACTTTTCTGAACAACTGCAAACAGGCCAAACCGACACAAGAGGCATCATGGATCTATCCAACGCAGCCCTCAACTACAGGGCGCCGCATTACACGGCGCGCGGTACGCCATCATGGCCAACTTGACCCCGTACATTAGCGGCGCGTTGGGCGGGATATGTACGCTGGTCGTGGTGCTCAGCCTGCTGATTGGATATGCTTACAACGAACGCATGCTCTGGTGGCATGCCGGTGCGCTCGCTGCAGCCTTGCCTGCGTATCTGCTTCTCACCAAGCAACCTGCGCCAGCGATGATGCTCTGGGCCGTGCAGCTGGCATTGGCGGCACAAACACTCATCGTCGCCGGGGGCAGCAACGGAGCCATGCGACTGCCGGGACGAATCCTTCGCCTCACGTCACTGGTCCTTGCTGGTCTGCTGGGAAGCCGCCTGCTACCGCAGATCACTCTGCAGTGGTTTGTGCTGCCGTGGGCTGCTGCCACAGTCTGGTACCTGTACCGTAACTGGAGCCGCAACCAGCCCTGGATCTACTGGATGGCACTGGGCCAGGCTGCGTTGCTGGCCTGCTGGCTGCTGGCGCCATCTGGTGTGGAGGACAAGGGCATTGCCGGCATGACTGCGCTTGCCGTCTTTGCCATCGCAAGCTACCTGGCTATGGTGTGGAAAAGCCGGCTAAGTTCAGAGAACTCGTTGCGTATCGAAGCCCGCGAGAGGACCGATCCGCTGACCGGACTGGCAATGCCGCGGCTGTTCTCTGACCGCATTGAAGGGGCGCTGATTCGCTCACGCAACATGGGTTATGCATCCGCACTGATGCTGATACGCGTCATCAACATCGATAAGATCGTTGCCGAACAGGGCATGGAAGACAGCGAGGCCGTCGTTCTGGGTGCATCGCATGCAATTGCCAGCACGCTGCGCGCACAGGACTCGGCAGCGCGTCTCGGGAGCAACCGGTTCGGCGTGCTTGCAGAGGGGATAGCTTATGGAGAAATCGGACTGCTGGCTACTCGCATCCTCGCCCACGGGCTTCGCGGCGAGGACTGGGGCCTGCGTGGCTCGCGGCTGGAATTCCACATCGCCATTATCGAAGTCGGTCCCGCAGACCTTAAAGCCAAAGCCATACTTTCTGACCTGGACGACGCGCTGAACAACATGCGTGACCAGAACACCAAGCAGCACATCCGCACCGTGCACCCCGGCTTGGTGGCCCGCGCCGCCTGACACCGGACGAGCTTTAAAGTGAGGGCCGGCCTATTGCGGTAGAAAGCGAATGAGCTTGCCGTTGCTGCTGTCGGTCAGCACATAGAGCAGCCCGTCCGGGCCCTGCCGTACATCGCGAATGCGTTCGCCGACTTCGGTGATGAGCTTGCTTTCGCGTATCACCTCGCCGGCAAACGGTGCGGCAAGCTCGATGCGGTTAAGGTAGGCAAACTTGAGCGAACCTACAAATAGGTTGCCCTGCCAGGCCTTGCCATAGCGCTCGCTGGTCAAGAAAGCCATGCCCGACGGTGCAATCGACGGCACCCAGTAGTGCAGCGGCTGCTCCATGCCAGCCTTGACCGTCAGCCCGTCACCAATCTTGCCGCCGCCGTAGTTCTCGCCATAGGTAATCACCGGCCAGCCGTAATTGGCGCCAGCTTTGGGCAGGTTAATTTCGTCGCCACCTTGCGGGCCGTGTTCATGCGTCCAGAGTGTGCCGTCCGGTGCGAGCGTGGCACCCTGCATGTTGCGGTGGCCGTAGCTCCAGATCTCGGGCAACGCACCCGGCTTTCCGGCAAACGGGTTGTCGCTTGGTACCGAGCCGTCCTTGTTGATGCGGATCAGTTTGCCGTGGTGGTTGTCCAGCGTCTGGGCGTCTTCCTTGCGGATAAAGCGCTCGCCCAACGTCAAAAAGAGCTTTCCG
>JANYFF010000046.1 GCA_025362825.1 Polaromonas sp.
GGTGCGTTGCTGGTAGTCGATGCCAGTCAGGGTGTTGAAGCACAGACGGTAGCCAATTGCTACACCGCACTTGAGCTGGGTGTAGAAGTCGTCCCGGTGTTGAATAAGATGGATCTGCCACAGGCCGACCCGGAAAATGCCAAGCAGGAAATAGAGGAAGTCATTGGTATCGACGCGACAGACGCGATACCGTGCAGCGCCAAGACCGGCATGGGCATCGACGAAATCCTGGAGGCCGTGGTGGCCCGCATTCCGCCGCCCAAGGGTAACCCTGGCGGCCCTCTTCGCGCCATGATCATTGACAGCTGGTATGACGCCTATGTGGGCGTGGTCATGCTGGTGCGTGTTGTTGACGGGCGCCTGGCAAAAGGTGATCGCATCAAGCTGATGGCCAGCGAGGCGATGTACAACGCCGAGCAGTTGGGTGTTTTTACGCCGCATACCGAAGCACGGACGTCGCTGGAGGCTGGCGAGGTCGGATTTGTCATTGCTGGCATCAAGGAGCTCCAGGCGGCACGTGTGGGCGACACCATCACGCTGATGAAAGCTGGTTCCGGTGGGGCAGCATTTACCGCAACCGAGGCTTTACCGGGTTTCAAGGAAATCCAGCCCGCGGTGTTTGCGGGGCTGTACCCGTCCGAGGCGAGCGAGTATGAATCCCTGCGGGATGCGCTTGAAAAGCTCAAGCTCAACGACGCGTCGCTGCACTATGAGCCAGAGGTCAGCGAAGCGCTTGGCTTTGGTTTTCGCTGCGGCTTTCTGGGGTTGCTGCACATGGAAATTGTCCAGGAGCGCCTTGAGCGTGAATTTGACCAGGACCTTATTACGACCGCGCCAAGCGTCGTGTACGAAGTCCTCAGGGCCGATGGTGAGGTCATCAAAGTCGAGAACCCCTCGAAAATACCGGACGCCGGTCGCGTCACTGAGATCCGCTAGCCCATCGTCACCGTGCATCTTTATATGCCGCAGGATTATGTCGGAGCCGTCATGACGCTGGCCAATAACAAGCGCGGCGTCCAGCTGAACATGGCCTACCACGGCAAGCAGGTCATGCTGACCTATGAAATGCCGCTCGGCGAAATCGTTCTCGACTTTTTTGACAAGCTCAAGTCGGTATCGCGCGGTTACGCATCGATGGACTACACCTTCAAGGAATTCAGGGCCTCCGATGTGGTCAAGGTCGATATCCTGCTGAACGGCGAGAAGGTCGATGCGCTTTCCATCATTGTTCACCGCAGCCAGTCGGCCTTCCGCGGGCGAGCCGTGGTGGCCAAGATGCGAGAGATTATTTCCCGCCAGCAGTTTGATGTCGCCATCCAGGCAGCCATTGGGGCGAACATTATTGCGCGTGAGACAATCAAGGCACTGCGCAAAAACGTGATCGCCAAGTGCTATGGCGGCGATATTTCGCGCAAAAAGAAGCTTCTAGAAAAGCAAAAAGCAGGTAAAAAGCGCATGAAACAAATCGGTTCAGTGGAAGTACCCCAGGAAGCATTCCTGGCCATCCTGCAGGTGGAAGACTAATGCGTCATTTAATGAGTTCAATTACGGCCGTGGTGCTGGCCGCGTTTGTCGGTTACGGTGCCGCCTGGTATTTTGGCGTCGTGGAAGGCAACTTTTCGCTGCTTTTATTCCTGGCGACGGTGGTCACCGGTATTTATTGGGTGGCGGAGCGCCTCTACTTTTTGCCGCAGCGCCTGCGCGCCGTGTCGGTACTTGAAGAAAGTGCCGTCAAACGCCAGGCTGAACTGGCCGGCATGGGTATTCAGCACGTAGATGACAACAGTGGGGAAATCAAGACCCGACTCATCATGCAGCCCTGGTGGCTGGACTGGACAGCGGGCTTGTTCCCGGTCATCGTTGTAGTTTTCCTGCTGCGCTCTTTTCTGTTTGAACCGTTCAAGATTCCTTCTGGCTCGATGATCCCGACATTGCTCATCAACGACCTGATTCTGGTCAATAAATTTCATTACGGCGTGCGTCTGCCCGTCATCAACCTCAAGGTGCTGAACAACAACAGCCCGCAGCGTGGTGATGTGATGGTGTTTCGCTACCCGCCCAAGCCCAGTCTTGACTATATAAAGCGTGTGGTAGGCATACCGGGTGACGAGGTGGCCTACCTCAACAAGAAGCTGACGATCAACGGCAAGCCGCTGAGCAAGAGTCCGCTGCCGGATTTTTTCGATGAAGACGCCATGCGTTATGCCAAACAGTTTGAAGAAGTAACCGTCGGCAACAAACACTACCGCCTGCTCAATGACGACGACCGTCCGGCCTTTATTCCCGGGACAGACGACTTTCCGTTCAAGCAGAATTGCCGTTACAGTAGCGAGGGAGTGGTTTGCAAGGTGCCGGAGGGGCAGTATTTCATGATGGGCGATAACCGCGACAACTCGCTGGATTCGCGCTATTGGGGGTTTGTGCCAGAGAAAAACATTGTGGGCAAAGCATTTTTTGTCTGGATGAATTTCGGCAATTTGAAGCGCATTGGTTCTTTTGATTGATTCCTCCCGTAAAGCGCCCGTCAGCCGGCGCTCAATCCTTAATTCAGTGGCCTTTGCGGCGTAGCAGGAGAAAAACATGAGAAATCAGCAACGTGGCATTTCGTTCATCGGCATCCTGTTTGTAGGCGGCGTGATTGCTTTTACCGGAGTCATTGCTGCGCAGGTCATACCCACACTGATTGAATTTCAGGCCATCACCAAGGCTGCCAGCAAGGCCAAGGAAGGCAGCACGGTTGCTGATGTGCGCGCGGTTTTCGACAAGGCAGCTGCGATCGATGACATCAAGTCCATCACCGGTAAGGACCTTGACGTCACCAAAGAGGGTGAAAAGACGGTGGTGGGTTTTGCCTACAACAAGGAAATCCACATTGGCGGCCCGGCCTATTTGCTGCTCAAGTACACAGGTAAATCCAAATAAGTGCGCCCCAGTGCTTTAGCCCCGACCCTGCTCGCGCTGCAAAAGCGTCTTGAGCACGAATTTTCCAATCCCCGGCTGTTGGTACAGGCGCTGACGCATCGCAGCTTTTCATCGGACCACAACGAACGCATCGAGTTTCTCGGTGATTCGGTGCTTAACCTGGCGGTTGCAGGGCTCCTCTATGAACAGTTAAGTGAGCTGCCCGAGGGGGATTTGTCCCGTGTACGGGCCAATCTTGTCAAACAGGATACCTTGCACCAGCTCGCAGTTTCGCTAGGCTTGCCTGACCTGTTGCGACTGGGGGAGGGTGAGGCAAAATCCGGCGGCCAGAAAAGACCGTCCATATTGGCTGATGCGTTGGAGGCGGTGATTGGTGCGGTCTATCTTGACGCCGGTTTTGACGTTGCTTCCGGCCTGGTGCGCCGTTTGTTCAAGGGCGTTGAAATAAACGCCCAGATGCCGGCGATTGGTAAAGACCCCAAGACCGAACTGCAGGAGTGGCTGCAGGGCCGAAAAATGAATTTGCCGATTTACCGGGTGGTAGGCACGCAGGGCGCAGCCCACAAGCAGACCTTTGATGTTGAATGTGAAATTGCCGAATACCGGCGTGCCGAGCGCGGCATTGGCGGTTCCCGGCGGGCAGGTGAGCAGGCAGCGGCCACCGCCATGCTGGCCTTCGTTAAAACACTTTGAAACCAGGCGTGCCGGAGTTGCTCCAGGCCCCGCCCAACCATGACAGACCATGACCACCGGTAACAGCTCCCCCAAAAAGACGCCTGCGCCCAAACGCAGCAAGCCAGGTTCTGCCAACGCTGACGCCGGTCAGCCGCTTCCCGTTAGCGGCGAACAGGCAGAGACGCTGGAAGCCATGATGGCCAAGGCTTTTTCGGTGCGGACCAGTATGGAACCCGCGGCCGATAGCCCTGCTGCCGCGTCTCTTCCGCCGGTTGAAACCCAGCGCTGCGGGCTGATTGCCATCGTCGGCAAACCCAATGTGGGTAAATCGACGCTGCTCAATGCGCTGGTGGGACAAAAGGTCAGCATCACGTCGCGCAAAGCGCAGACCACGCGGCATCGCATCACCGGCATGCGCACGGTTGGCCCGACCCAGTATGTGTTTGTCGACACGCCGGGATTTCAGACCCGCCACGGCAATGCGCTTAACCGCTCGTTAAACCGCACGGTGGTGGGGGCTGTCAACGATGTTGACCTCATCGTTTTCGTGGTCGAGGCTGGGCAGTTCAACCTTGCCGACGCTAAAGTGCTGGGTTTGCTGCCGGAAAAAACACCAGCGATTTTGCTGGCCAACAAGTTTGACCTGATTCACCGGCGTGGCGACATTGCGCCTTGGCTCAAGTCCATGCAGGAGCGTCACAATTTTGCAGAATTTGTGCCGATGTCCGCGAACAGCGCCAAGGATGTCGAGCGGCTCTTTGGTATTTGCGAAAAATACCTGACGATGCAGCCATGGATGTATGGCGCGGACGAGTTGACCGACCGCAGCGACCGCTTCATGGCCGCTGAAATTATTCGTGAAAAGCTTTTCCGGCTGACCGGCGACGAACTCCCCTACACCTCGACAGTCA